>JAKUPQ010000074.1 GCA_022450665.1 Alphaproteobacteria bacterium
ATCAAACGAAAAGGCGCAGAGAAGCCTGCCGTTGCTGCTTGCACATTACTGCCATACAGCCCTGAATTTGAATTGGGCACCACATTAAAACAAGCAAGTGGCACGGTACGCCGCAACAACCCTCATTGCGCTAAATTCTGCGTATTGGGCGGCGGCAGTTGCTCGGCAGATTAAATGCGTAATACGTGCTAGGGCATATTCAACTTATCAAGCGGCGACAAGTCGGCATTTTCCCACACCGCTTCCAGCCGTGCATCGCGCCCGCAATTCCAACGATAGAATTTATATTTCACGCTATTGGTTTTATAATAATTCTGATGATAATCCTCTGCAGGATAAAACGCATTTAAAGGCTCGACACCTGTCACCACATCGGTTTTAAGCACCTGCGTTTCAATCAGCGCTTTTGATTGTTCTGCCATGTCTTGCTCTGCATCGCTACCATAAAATATTGCCGCGCGATACTGGTCGCCTTTATCACAAAACTGTCCTTTATCATCGAACGGATCAATATTTTGCCAGAATACTTTCAGCAAATCACCATAGGTAATCACTGCGGGATCATAGGTGACTTGAATCACCTCTTTATGACCGCTGCCGCCGCCTGAAACCTGTTTATAGGTGGGGTTTGCACTCTCACCTCCCGCGTAGCCGGAAACTGCTTCAATTACACCGTTTTTTGCTTCAAAGTCTTTTTCTAAACACCAGAAGCATCCTCCTGCAAACACGGCTTCTTTCATGCCATCTTCGGCTGCAAAGGCCGCACCAGACGTTATGCTAAGACTTAATAATGTCGTTACTAATAATTTTTTCATACTACTTCTGGCGAAAATTTCAACGCCACTCCATTGTTACAATAACGTAAACCCGTGGGCTGGGGGCCATCTTCAAACACATGTCCCTGATGCCCACCGCAGCGCGCACAATGATATTCAGTGCGCGGCCAGATCATTTTAAAATCGCGGGAGGTTTCAATTGCTCCGTCCATCACATCATAAAAGCTTGGCCATCCTGTACCGCTTTCAAATTTGGTTTCTGAGGTAAATAATGGGTTGTCGCACCCTGCACAATGAAAAACACCTGCACGCTTCTCGTCGTTGAGCGCGCTGCTTTTGGGCGGTTCTGTTCCTGCTTTACGTAAAATTTTGAATTGTTGCGGAGTGAGGCGCTTTTTCCACTCTTCTTCACTAATAGCCATAAATTTCTCCCGTAATTTTGGGTCACCACCTATTGTTTTGTGAGAAACGGTGGTAGCAAATAAGGTTTTTGGTGCAACATAGCCTGCAGCGCATACAAGCACGCCAGCCAGCAAAAACTTCCTACGATTAGTATCCATGTCCCCATCCTTTCGTTTGGCTCTATCTATTCTTTCGTAAAATGGGGAAGAAAAGTTACATCGAAAGGTATTTTCAGGCGTTTTTTATAATCCACTGCATAATGGCATGTTGGGCATTGCTGGGATGTTCCGGCATTTGCGCCATTAAACCATGCAAATCCTGAAAGTTATCCACGTCGGTATAAGTGGGCAATAGGTAATAATTTTTTAGCTGAGCGACAAGTTTTTCAAGAGTAGTATTTACGCTGTAGGGGGTAGTTGTCCACACTGATTCTTCTATGGGCGCACTGCCGCAAAACAACGTAAATCCTCCATCGCTTGCGGGGCTGATGGTAAACGCGTGCGTGGCAAGTTTATTCATGGCGTTTTCAATAAACGCTGCGGTGAATTGCGGGGCATCTGCACCCATTAACCCCACATGCGAATATTCATTACGCAACTGGCTATAAGTATAGTGCAGCTTATCGCCTAGCGCGCCTTCCCCTGCGTAGCGTACCGGCTTATTTTTCCAAAACGGATGCTCCACTCCTTCTTTTTCTGCTACTGCCCACCAGCAATCATAACCAAGCGCGGTGAGCGCGATTGTTAATTCCTCAATAGCCGCCAGACATAAGCAATAAAATTCGGTGGCAGCTTCCTGCCCGATATGAGCCGCCAAGCGGGTTTTACACAGACTAAGCTGCGGCGTTTTTGCAAAAATAGCAATGGCTTTATTCATTGCAACCTTCCAAAACTTTGCCGTTGTTTCCACCATAATTTAAGGTGCAATGCTGTTGTAGCAAACCAGCCGTTTTTATGATATTTGCGGGCGCTGGTAAGCAAGCTGCTATTAACCGGCAGACAGGAAATGTGCTTTTTTTGTGCTTGCAATACCAGCAAATGATCTTCGCCGTAAGGCGCTTTTTCGCTATAGCCTCCCAGGCGTTGGAATTGCACTTTGCTCATACATAAACCTTGATCGCCAAATGGTGCTTTGAACAGGCGCGAACGAAACCACACCCCCGCTTCGGTTATGCGCATCAGTAACAAACGCATTGGCCACGTGCCGCCGTAAAAGCGCAAATCGAAATAGCCAATGGCACTGGGCTGGCACTGGGCAAATTCATATACTGCGGCAACATTACGTTCATTAACCACGCTGTCTGCATGTAAAAACCATAAATATATGGCAGGCGTCACATAGGCTGCGGCATTCATGCTATGAGCGCGGCCTCCGCCACTTTGCAGCCAATATACATGCTCGGGCAGGTTTTCGGGTTCATGTTTTCCTGACACCCATATCTGTTGCGTCCAGCCAGCATTTTGCAGACTTTCCAGCAATACAGGCAAGCTAGGCTCGCTAGCGGACACAGGAATAATAACGGCACATTGCGCCATTATCGCCTCAGCATTTCCAAAAGCGATTGCTGGTCGCTATTCAGGTTGTCTTGGGGTGTCATAATGGCGTAACGCAACGACTCACGTACCATTGGGCAAGGAGGGGTCACGGGGTGCTGCAGCACTGCCTTGAGCAGCAGTTTAACTTTTTCTAATGCTTGGCCATATACCGCAAACACCGCCTCCACACTCACATGTTGGGCGGGATCGTCTTGCCAGCAATCATAGTCGGTAGCAATGGCAATAGTGGCATAGGCCATTTGCGCCTCACGCGCCAGAAACACTTCGGGAATATTCGTCATCCCCACAATATCTGCACCAACCTGACGCAGGAAAAAACTTTCTGCTCGGGTGCCTAAACGCGGCCCTTCCACGCAGGCATAGGTTTTGGCACTATGAATCGGCTGCGCAATATGGCTGGCTGCTTGGGTAATATCCTGCACCAAATTGCGGCAAACCGGCTCGGCCATAGCCACATGCCCTGCTATGCCATTACCAAAAAATGTAGCCTCGCGCTTGCCACGGGTATGGTCAAAAAACTGTGTAGGCAGCACCAAATCGGCAGGCGCGATATCTTCGCGCAAACTGCCCACAGCAGAAATGCTGATAATTTGCCGCACTCCTATAGATTTCAGTGCATAAATATTGGCACGGTAATTTATTTCGTGGGGCAAAAGCTTATGTCCAACCCCATGGCGCGATAAAAACGCGATTTTTTTGCCATGAAATTCGCCTTCCTGAATTGCACCGGATGGCGTGCCAAAGGGCGTAGATACATTGTGCTCGCGAGTAAGGTTTAACCCCTCAAGATCGTATAACCCTGATCCGCCAATAATTCCCAACATTAGCAACAAGCTCCGCTAGCAGTGGGTACTGCTGGAGTGGCACAATCGAATAAACCCAAATGAGTCGAAAAATCTCCCACCACGTTAAAATGCTTGGCATAGCGGCTATGCAGCAGCATGTTCGCTGTATTACCGCAAATAGCAACCGGCTCGCCCTTGGCAAATACATGATGGTCATCCAACACAAATTGATCCGGTGCATGTGCCAGCGTACCTTGATAATAAGCTACATGCCCATAATTTTCGCATTGGGCTTCCCACGGCACCTTACATGCGCGGATGGTCTCGGAAGTAAAACGAATCATTCCCGCTTTTGGTTGCAATGCTTCGTTATTAATTGTCACTTCTGAACGGGCAATGTTGCGTATATCGGCGCAGCCTAGATCGGCCATCACACGGCGAAAATCTTCGCGATACATAGCGCCGCCCAAACATTCGCCGCGCAACACCGGATCGTTTGCCAAATGTTGAGGAATGCGCCTATCGGCAAAAATATCGGCAAAATATAATTCACCGCCCGGCTTCAATACACGAAATATTTCGCCAAATACCGCAGCTTTATCGGCAGAAAGGTTCAGAACGCAATTGGATATTACCACGTCCACACTATTATCTTCAATTCCTAGCGCGGCCAAGTCTTCCATATAGCCATGGTGAAACGATACATTGGGCTTGGCATAGCCAAATTGCTTCATTTGTGCAGCACAGTAGTGCTTGGCAATCTTTAGCTGGGCTTCGGTCATATCCACCCCATGCACATGCCCTTGCTCGCCCACCAACTGCGAAGCAAGATACACATCACGCCCGCTGCCGCAGCCAAGATCAAGCACAGTACATCCTTCAAGCGCTGGTGGCAAAGGAGACCCACAGCCATAAAAAGTATCGGTAATTTCTGGTGCTATCGCCGCAAGCATAGGGCGAATATAGGGGGGAATTGCTTCTGTGGGACAGCAGGCATTAGTTTGCAGATCCGCATTGCTTTGCAGGGTGTTACCATAATAATTCTGCACATCATCGCGAATACTATCTATCGAATCGGCCATAATTTTCCTTATTGGTAGTTATTTTCTTCTCCACGCAAAAAACTTTTGCGCAAGTTTTAATGCCCATTCCGGTTTATGCGAGCGCTTCCACTCACCAGCGGTATATTTATTTGCTTCGGCGAGGGTGGGATAAATATGCATTGTACCAAGCACTTTATTCACTCCCAACCCATGTTTTTTTGCCAGCACCCACTCGCTCAACATGTTTGCGGCATCTTTTCCAACAATTGTCACTCCCAGAATTTCATCCTTTTTAGGTGGGGTCAAGAGTTTGACAAACCCTTCTGCCTCGCTGTCGGTAATTGCACGATCCAGATCTTCCAATTCATAGCAGGTGGTTTCATGGGCAATGCCACGCTGCGTTGCTTCTTGCACATTTATTCCCAACCGCGCCACCGAAGGTTCAGTAAAGGTTGCCCATGCGATGGTAGAATAATCGACTTTAAACCGCCATATTCCGCCCAGCAACGCATTCAAGCATGCGTACCACGCTTCATGTGCCGCCACATGGGTAAACTGAAACGGCGGCACTAAATCGCCACATGCATAAATATTAGGAATAGATGTTTGTAAATATTCATTAACCTCTGGCAGGCCTTTGTCGTTCAGCTTCATGCCCAATGTTTTCCACTCTGGCATAGCACGGGGACTGCGCCCCAAGGCCACCAGAATTTTATCGAACGCAATAGTGACTTCATTACCATTGTTATCTGCCACCAATTTACCCTGAGCTACCCTTAAGGCTTTATGCTCGGTCTTAATGCGAATATTTTCGCGCTCAAACGCGTTATGCACTATGTCCGAGGCGTCTTTATCCTCAATGGATAATAATCTTTCTCCCATTTCAACAATGGTGACTTCACTGCCTAAACGCGCAAATGCTTGTGCCATTTCGCAACCGATTGGTCCTCCCCCCAGCACCACTAATTTTTTTGGCAAAACCTGCAAATCCCATAGGTTGTCGCTGGTAAGAAAATCTATATTTTTAAGACCATCAATAGGCGGAACTGACGGTTTGGCGCCAGTGGCAAGTATTATAGCGCGGGTTCTGATTACCGTGTCTCCAATTTGCACATGGTGAGGGTCGCGTATGGTTGCCTCTCCGTGCAAACAATCGACACCCAATTTTTCATAACGTTCTACCGAGTCATGCGGCTCAATGGTTTTAATAATAGTTTTTACCCGTTGCATCACAGCCGGAAAATCCACTTCGGCGTGGGCATGTTTTAGTCCAAATTCCTCGCCGCGCCGTATCAATGACATTATTTCCGCTGTACGTAGCAACGCCTTGCTTGGAACGCATCCGGTATTCAGGCAATCGCCACCCATGGCATTTTTTTCTATCAGCGCCACTTTAGCATTCACCGTTGCTGCAATATAGGCCGATACCAAACCCGCAGAGCCTGCACCAATCACCACTAAATTATAATCATATTTAGTCATAGCGCCTGTTTTCCTTGTTTTTTGCGCCAATAATTCATGGCTTTTTTCATTACAAGCGGCAACAGCCCCAGCACCACAAATGCCAGAATCAATGTTGGCGAAAGCACGTCTGAAAGCGATGCCACCTGCGCTAGTTCTGTGCCTGCAAATACATAGGCAATCGTGCCGGGAATCATCCCAAGCCAACTCACCGCCACGTATTTCCATACCGCTATTGAGGTCACACCCATTGCAAGATTAACAAGAAAAAATGGAAAAACAGGTACCAACCGCAGAGCGAATAAATAATATCCTCCCTCACGCGCAATCCCTTCGTTTATCTTCTCTAACCGTTGCCCGTATCGCTGTTGAATAGCCGAGCCAAATACGAATCGCGATGCCAAGAATGCCAACGTTGCGCCCGCTGTGCTGGCTATCGACACAATTGCTGTTCCCAGTCCCAGCCCAAACAATGCGCCGCCCAGCAGCGTCATCACCGCAGCACCAGGCAATGAAAGCGCGGTAAAAAACACGTATCCTGCAATAAATATCATCACCACTTTTACAGGATTCGCGTCATAATATTGGATAAAAACTGCATGATGTTCTTGCAATGTCGCTAGCGAGATATACTCTTGCCCGCCAAGCAAAAAGAATGCCGCCACAGAAACAGCGATAAGTACCACGAGTATAATTTTTGCTGAAATATGCGCCATATGTCCTACGTTTTTATTTGCATGGCACGAGATGGCCAGCTTTACCCGTTATTCGTAAAAATGGCACACGTGGTTACAAAATATCATAGAATAAAAAACACCTTCTGTATAAGAAAGCTGCTTGCTGCCATCGCCTTGCATACCAGATATAATACCGCAACTGGGTTCAGGGCTTAGCAGACGACTTTCTCATACCAGAAGGCGTAATGCGATATGTTCTTTTTATATTTTTATAGCTCTAAGACCATAGACCGCATAGGGGGCGCCTTCTCCTATTAGATGTGATAGCTTGACAGCCGCAACATCAGATATAGCCTTGCAAATCTGCATAGGTCAATATTCCGCGTGACAATGCCTTAGCTACCGCCTGCGGTGCAGTAGATACTTCTAGCTTGGTATAAATGTTTTTTACATGATAGCGCAGTGTGGCTTCACTCACGCAGCCGTCAATAGACATAATCGCCCGCGCTTCCGGCACAGTTTTACCCCGCGCCAACCAGCATAACACCTCAGTTTCCCGACGAGTTAATAATGCAGGCAGCTTGCGTTGCTCATCGGCTTTGCGCTGCATAAATATGGCGTTGAATTCAAAAACCAACAATCGCACCATTGCCAGTGTATGCGGTGAACGGTCTACTCCTCCGCAACTACTCGCTACACCTACGCCAGCAATCTGGCCATTTGGTCCATGCATGCCAAAGCCCAAACCATCGGCCACTTTTGCATCTTTCGCTTCTTCCAGAATTTGCGTCTCGTGCGCGCCCACTTCAACTATGCGATGCATATCCGACCACCAGAACGGGTCATGCGTTAGCTTCACCGCCTTACGTACCGGATCAATATGCATATAGTTTTTTTCGGTGTAATAGGCCATCCACTCCTCTGGGTAATTTCCCAAAATAGCATGTCCCGCCTCTACACCTAAGGCAGGAATATCTGTCAGCACCGAATAGATTGCCCTATCCAGCCCCATTTTTGCCAAATAGCGCTGCAGCACTGCAAACGCATCTTCTACAGTGTTAGTAGCATGTAATTCATAAATATAATCTTTTATCGAAAGCATAATAGATCGCACCGCACGAATTTGTCATACTATATAGGCTTTGTAGTCAGAAGCCAATATGATAAAAATATGACGCCATTGGTCTTCCCACGATGTTGTGGTATTATGAGCGACTTTTTATTTTTGATGGATAACTCAGCATGTTCCATAAACAACATTGGGAAGACCTTCGTACCAAAGCGTCTAATCTTGCTGTGCGTTGCATACTGGAAGTAAGTGGCGACACTAATGTCATTTTTTCTAAAATGGGCAATCAAGTACTGCCGGTTATGCCACCTGAAAATTACGATCTTCAGGGATTCGAAGCCACGCACGTAACCAGTGCCGACGGCACGCAGATTGGCTTATGGCACAAACCCGCCGAAGATACCGAGAAACCTACCTATGTCGCCTTTCATGGACGCACAGGCAATTGGGGCTATGCCGAAGAAAAAGAGCTGCCCGATGAATACACCCCCGAATGGCAGGATAATTGCTATCGTCATAAATGGCTGAAAGCTCTGGCAGATACAGGCGCTGGCGTCATTGCAGTGCATACCCGTGGCTTTGGACTAAGCGCTGATCCATCTATAAAAACCATTACCGAAGATGCGCTTAAACAAGACATGGAAGCTATAGACGACTATATGCAAAAAAAGCAGATAGACCCTAAAAAAACTATAGTTACTGGCGAGTCTCTCGGCGGGGCGCTGGCTACTATTATGAGCGAAACCATGACAAAAAATGGTCGCCCGCCAGCAATGCTCGGTTTAATCAATACGTTTTCCGACATTACCAAGGCGGTATTCGATACGTTACAAGATTACAAGGTTGCAAAATTCCGCCCGTTTAAATGGGCACAGGAAGACACATTGCGCAAAATGATGAAAGACCCGCTACGCACTGACAATCGGGTTGAAGCCATGCCTCATGATACCCAGCTTTATATTGCTCATAACCCTAGCGACATAGTCGTGGATCAAAGCCACGCAAAGCGGCTGTTGGCCAAAACTCACGGCAAACCTATCAACGTAACGTTTCGCGCCTTGGTAGGCGATTACAATCAGGCATATGACCGTCATCATACCCGCTGGAATCCTGCCGCTATTGCTCAGGATATGGAAGCAACCTATCGCGATAGCCATACGTTATGCGGCGGTAGTCATGGGCCTAACCGCTAAAAGGTGCATTTTGCGGAAACAGCCGCGCAATATCCTGCAATTGCTTTTCTGCAGTAAGCGGCACCAGCCCACTAAATGCTGCAAGCAGCGCCACAGCATTAGGCGAAGAATCGGCCATTTCACTATCGCTGCTTCGTAAGCGGCGCATTACCCCTTCATTTACCCGCGCCACTTGCTGATATACTTGATTAAGCCCATCCACTACGTTGTTGCGGGTAATATCATCTGCCCCGTGCACCAGTTCGCGCAGCAAATACGACCCAGAGATGCGAAAAAAGGTTTCTTCAAAAGTTGCGAACGGCAAATGATACAGCGCCATCGGTCGGAAAATAGCCATAGAAGGACACCCGCTGGTTGCCATGAGCAAACCAAATAAACTGCTTAACCCTTGCTGCATATCCACGTTTTTGCGATAAAATCGCTCGGCTGTTTCTACTTCTACCGTTACCGGTTCATAAGAAATTATTTCACGAAACAGTGTCAATGGCCGCACCAGTCGCAGCGCGACAGGACAATGCTCGCTTTCGCGCAGCTCGCACCCATCGCAAGGCGCAGCGCGCATACTAGTCCATTCCGGATAGGGCGCAGGCACCTCCACCGCACTTAACATAGTCTGCGAATCGATCACAATGGCTATTTCCTGCACCGGATGTTCAGGGCGTATAAATCTATATTTTATATGGATTTCTTTGTCACTCATGCCATGGCATCCTTTTTATTTCAGCCTACGGCTTTACAGGGGCATTTGTAAAGCACGAAAAATCATTTACGGGGGCATTTTCCTTCATAAAACTGTAATACTTATGGTGTATGTTATAAACTTCGCAGATGCCGAAAAATAATAACATAACTAGAGATTTGCGCTGTTAATGGCTGGACGCTCATATTCAAAAAAAGACAAATCACTCGAAGGGTTGATGGGCTTGGAGCTATCGCCTTTGCGGGCATAACTGCAATATGCCTTAAGCACACCCACAAAACTATATGCACCCATGATAAGCGCTAAA
>JAKUPQ010000075.1 GCA_022450665.1 Alphaproteobacteria bacterium
GCTCGGTTTTACCTTTCACTTGTATGACATCCAGCTCAATCGTGGCAAAATCCTCGGCCACTTCCTGATACGTGTTTTCACCCAGCACAATATCGACCCCATAGGTTTTCGATTGCCCTTCCAAGCGGCTGGCAAGGTTAACGTCATCGCCCAATGCAGAATAATCAAACCGTTGTGCAGATCCCATATTTCCCACGCAGCAACTGCCGGTGTTAATGCCCACACCAATCTGAATAGGCATGAAATAGCGTCATCCAAATCTTCGGGGTCAACCTGTGCAGCTTCACGGGCGAGTTGTTCATTTAGTGTTTTGACTGCCACCTGCATTTGCAACGCAGCGTGACATGCATTGGCAGGATGCTTAGCGTCGGTAAGGGGGGCATTCCAAAACGCCATAATTGCATCGCCCATATATTTATCCACTGTGCCTTTATTGAGAAGAATAATATCGGTCATAGGGGTGAGGAAGCTATTGATGAAGCGTGTGAGCTCCTGCGCATTAAAGCGTTCGGATATGGTGGTGAATCCACGAATATCACTGAATAATATGGTTAATTCCCGCGTTTCTCCGCCTAATGCTAATTTTTCGGGGTTATCTGCCAGTTCTTTTAGTAATGCTGGGGAAACATAATGGCCGAATGCATGGCGGATTTGTTTTTTTTGCGCTTCTTCACGCATATAATTCAAGTAGGTGAGCAGGAAAAATACAGCAAAAATACAAGTTGCAGGATACGCGTAGTCTACCAGCACCTGATGTTGCAGATAATGAAACCAGCCGATAGCAATTAACCCGCAGATAACGCTACCACCGGCCATAAAGGTTAGCAATGCACTGAGGCGTGGCACCAGAATAACCATCAGCATGCCGCCAATGAAAATGCTCAAAAGCTCTAATTGCCAGATAGAAAGATATGTGTCGGTGAAAGGCACTTGCCAGAATGTTCCAACTTCCCGCTTTAGATGCGAGCCTGAAAGAATAGTTTCCATTACCTGCGCATGGACCTCCACTCCGGGTAGTTGGCCATTAATGGGAGTTGCACGAATATCTTTAAGGCCGATTGCAGAGGTGCCGACTATTGCCAGTTTATTTGCCAGCATGGCGGGGTCGGCTGTTTTTTCCAGCACTTTTTTGGCTGATACATAGAGCGGTTCGCTGCCGGTGGGGTATTGTGCGAAATGCACCCAAATGCGGCCATATCTGTCGGTGGGGATTTTGAAAACTCCGCCACCTGCGGCTTTGAGCAAAATTTGCCGTATGCCGTTTTCACTGATTTCTACAAATGCGCTATCGGCACCCCCAAGCGCGATACGAATCATTTCAAGGCTTAGTGCCGGAAAAATTACAGCGGTTTTGGGGTTGCCGCCAATGCGCTCCAACATTGCCACTTTACGGTAAATGCCGTCTTTATCCGGCAAGGTCGAGAATAATCCTATGCCTGCCGCTTGTGCTTCCAATACTTCAAGGTTCAGTACTGCGCCGGTGTAGCGGTTGAGCAAATGCGAAAGGGGAGGCGCATCTAATGAGGTTTGCTTTGCGCCAAAACGTGCTTTGGGGTGGAGGCGATCATCATCAGTGTGTTTGCGCTCTCCCACTTGTCCCAGCACCACTTGCCCGTCTGCAATGACTTCGGCGAATATCTCATCATGGTCGCGCAACTGTGCAAGGCCAGCGCGGGTGGCATCGGGCATATCATTTATTGTGCGCTCTAGCTGACGTGGCGAGGTGCGATCCGGCTCGGCGAAAACAATATCAAATCCGGTTACTAACACGCCATAGCTTCGCAGGTTTTCTACCAGTTGCCCCATCACTGTGCGTGGCCATGGCCATTGTCCAAATGCGGCGAGGGCATCTTCATCAATGTCAATAATCACCACTTGCGCGGGCATGGCGCTGTAATCGGGTACGCGTGAGTGTAAACGCTGATAGGTGTCAAATGTCCAATGTTGCAAAGGCTCAATAACGCGGGGCTGGGCAATGTAAATATAACATGCAGCACACACGAGTATTGAACCTAGAAAAAAGTGCGACTTTACCCATGTGAAAGAAAATAACCATCGGATAAATTGCCAGATACGCTCCATTATCAGCGCTCACGGAATGATTCGTTGGTCACTTTAATTACCGGTTTCAGGATATATTCCATGACGGTTTTTTTGCCGGTATGAATTTCAGTGGTGGCTTGCATACCGGTGGTGATAGGGAAGTTTGTGGCTTCATTTCCCAGAAAATTATGGTCGGTGCGAATCTTAACTAAAAAGTAGCTCTCGCCAGTTTTGGGATCACTGTGTGTATCGGCAGAAACGGAAATAACTTTGCCCTGCAATCCGCCATAGCGCGCATAATCATAGGTTAGAAACTTCACCAATGCATCCTGCCCTTTTTTCACGAAGCCAATGTCACGAGGGTTCAATCGCGCCTCTATAAGCAGGTTAGCACTGGTAGGCACAATTTCCATAATGACTTCCCCTGCTTGCAACACCCCACCAATGGTGCGTGTTTTGAGGGATTTTATTACGCCATTGATAGGGCTGGTGATGGTGGTACGTGTGACCTGATCGGTAGCACGGCTGAGCATTTCCTGTGTGCGGGCAATTTCAGCCTCTACATCGTTTAGCTCTTTCAGGGCATCATTACGAAAAATTAACCGTTCGTTTCGCAGGCGCTCGCGGGCTTCTGCTAAGGCAGCCTGTGCGCGGGGAATTGATATGTTGATAATTTTTAACCGCCCCTCAAGTTCTTCCACTTCGCCTTTAAGTTGCAAATGGTCGAGTTGTGAGGTTAGCTTATCTTTCACCAAATCGCTGGAGATTTTTAGTTTTTGCCGCAGCAGGTTTAAATTGCGTGATACTGAATTTCGTTCACTTTCCAGCTGCTTAATATCCAATTCACGCTGTTGCTCTTGTTCTTTTAGCAAATTGAAACGGCTGGCCAATTCTTGTTGCCGCCCTTCAAAAACTTGCGCCTCCGCTTTAAGTAAGGCAGGGCGATATGCTTCCAGCGCCTTGGAGAATGTCAGGTTATCTTCGCCGGCGGCTTCACGGCGTAACCGCTCTTTTTTAATCAATAGCGATTGTTGAGTGATTTCCAGCTCTTCGCGATTGGCAGTAAAGGCTGATACGTTCAGCTTAACCAGCGGTTGGCCTTTTGTTACTACATCCCCTTCAAAAGCATAAATTTCTTCTATGATGCCGCCTTCTAAATGCTGGATAGATTGTACTTGCTCCACGGGAGCTACTTCGCCTTCGGCAACGGCGACTTCTTCGAGATTGGCAAACATTGCCCATAATATGAATGTAGCCAGTAGCAGCATGATGCAGCGCGCTACTATTTTGAACAATGAGGCGGGCGGCGCGGCAATCAGACCATCCAACGCATTTTCGCTTCCTGTGTGAGGTGGCTGTGGCGATAAAAAACGGGAGTCTTTCGGTGCGCTCATGCCGTACCTCCCGTGCTGATTTGACTAAGTATATCTGCGCTGGGGCCTGCCATGGCCACCATGCCTTTATCCATTACCACAATGCGGTCGCAGGATTTTAGCAAACTGGGTGAATGGGTGACGATAATAATGCAGCGCTCTGCTTTAAGGTCTTGCAAGGTTGCGATGAGGGCGCGCTCTGCATCGCTGTCCAGATGGTTAGAAACCTCATCAAGTAATAATACAGGAGGGTTGCGCAACAATGCGCGGGCAATGGCGATGCGTTGGCGCTGGCCACCCGAAAGCGTATATCCGCGTTCGCCTATTTGTGTGTCGTAGCCTTCAGGCAAATTAATAACAAACTGGTCGGCTCCGGCTAGTCTGGCAGCATTCAATATAGCTTCATCGCTGGCAGTGGGATGCGCTTTGGCAATGTTTTGTTTAATGGTTCCGGCAAACAAAAAACATTCCTGTGGCACGTAACCAATCCACTCAGAAAGCTCGGCGCGGGAGAATTGTTTTATGTCTGCTTCGTCCAGCAACACCCGCCCTTTATCGGGGCTATATAAACCCAGCATTAGCTTTATCAAAGTGGTTTTTCCGCAGCCGTTACGCCCTACAATCCCTACCACATGGCCAGGCCCAACTTTAAATGCAAGGTCGCGCACAGCGGGGGTGGTGTCCTTGCGATAGCTATAGCTGACATGCTCTAATGTGAGTTCGCCTCGTGGGCGCTCGCGTTCAATGGCAGGAGCATCGCGCTCGCCTTGTTCGGCAAATAGTTTTTCCAGTCGCTGAGCAGATTCTCGTGCGCTGGCAAACTGCTTCCATGTAGAAAGTAGTTGATTAAGCGGCATAATAATTCGCCCCGTGAGCATGGTAGTAGCAATGAGCGCGCCAATGGTTAAATCGCGGTCAATAATTGCCAGAGCACCCGCGATCACCATAATCACCGTGGTAAGCTGGCTTAGCGATCCACCCAAAGCGATGAAGTTATCAGCCAGAGAGCCACGCGAGAAAGACTGACGAATGCTGTCTGCATGAAGGGTTTCAAATTCTTCTTGCATGGCTTTGTCAATCATCAACGCCTTTACGGTGGTACGTCCTGCAATAAGCTCGGAGAGCAAGGCTTCGCGGCTTTGTTGGTGCTTAGTTTCCTTTGCGGAGAGCGCGGTTTGATATTTGGAAGAAAAATACGTTAGCGCTAAAAACGCAGGAATAATTAAAAACAGCAGCCAAGCAATGGATGGAGCAATAAGAAACAACACCGCTAAAAACAGCACGGCAAAAGGAATATCAAGTAGCATAATTGCGGTGGGGCCTGATAATACAGCGCGAATGGCCATAATATCGCTGAACACCCCTTGCCAATAGCTGGAAGGGCGCTCCTCTAAGGTGCGCAAGGGCAATGTGGTGAGTTTGGCATATAACAGACGCCCAAGTTTGGCGTCGATATGCAGTGCTACATTTTGCAGCAACCGGCTGCGGCTTTGGCGCAAGATAAAATCGAACACCAGTGCTAATACTACGCCAATGGATAATGCCACCAATGTGGCTGTAGCATTATGGGATACAACGCGGTCATATACCTGCAAAGTGAATAGCGGTACTGCCAGCGCGAGTAAATTAGTGAAAAGCGAGATGACAAAGTCTTCTCGGTAATAGCTTTTGAGTGGCAAAGCAAGCCGCTTGAGCCACGGATAGGATTGCTTTTCGGCGGATATTCCTGTGGCTTTAGCGTTCATTAAACGAGGCCTTTATTTAGGATCGAGGAGTGGCGGTATCTACAGAAAGTTGTCCCATGGCCATAAGCAGACGATATACGGATAGATAGTAATCATAGCGCGCAGATGCCGCATCAATACGGGCGCGGTAAAGCTCGTTTTCGGCATCCAGCACATTCAGCGCAGTTTCGCTGCCGGCATCGCGTAATCTTGTGCGTGCGTCATACACTTCTCCGGCAATATTAACAGCATTGTCCAATAATTGCATACGGCGCTGATTGGTGGTCATGCTCGACCATGCGAATTTCACTTCTTCCACCACTTTGCGCTGAGCGTATTGTGCGGTTTCTTTGGCAGAATGATAGCCATAGGTCGCCTGTTTTACACGTGAACGGTCAGCAAAGCCGGAGAAAATCTGCCATGAGGTCTGTAGCCGCACCGATTGACGTTCTTCTTCACCCACAATGCCACTGACATTTTCATCATGTGAGGTGGCGGCTACTATATCAACCGATGGATAATACCCGCTTTTAGCGCTGATTTGATTTTTCTCAGCCCGCAGCACATTTTTTTTGCTGCTTGCCAGTTGAGGGTTGTTGGCAATAGCGATTTGTACCGCTTGTTTAAGTGAGTCGGGAACGTGTTCTAATGGTAGCGGTGGGCGCGCCATGTTACTCAAATCCGGTGCACGGTTGAATATTTGTGCATAGCGGCTAATGGCATCTTGCAGCCCGCCCATAAACGCCGTGTGGCGTTCTGCTGAAATCTGCAAGCGCGACTTTGCCTGTAATGCATCTACTGCAATACCCGATCCGCGCTTTACCCGCTCGTCTTCCAGATTAAGCTGGCTACGCAAATTCGATTGATTCTCCAGTGCCAGATTTGACAACTCTACAAATCGCAGCACTTCAATATAGGCGTTAATGCCTTCCAGAACAATTTGCTGATGGGTGTTGGCAAGCTCATACTGAGCAATAGCGGTGTTAATATCTGCGGTTTCAACAGCCGTTTGCGTGGAAAATCCGCGAAAAACATTTTGCGTAATAGCGGCAGAATAGGTGGTGGTGTCTTCTTCGGTTTGTGATCCAGCAGGAATAAGCTCGCGGCGGTCTATGTCTTCATAGCCAATGCTGCCATTAACATCCACCGTGGGGAGGTATCCGGAAAATGCTTCTTCTTTACTGGCGTTGGCAGCTTGCACATCATGTTTTGCGGCGGCAATGCGCGGATGCTGATTGACCACTGTACGCAGCATGGTATCAAGCGATTCAGCCTGTGCGGTAAATGGTAGACTAAGAGCCGTGAGTGCCAGCAAAGAAACTGTGATACGGTGCATGAAGTACCTTAAGAATAAAAACATTCGTACTTATAGTTATAAGAAATTGATAGCTCAGCACAATTAAAAAAACGTTAATAGGCAGTAATTAAACATATTTAATATGCAGAATTCCTTGCGTGGTGCATTCGCTTGCCACGGCATATTGACGGTATATGGCTGTGTAACAGCGGTTGCAGGATATAAAAAAAGGAAGTGGGGAAGAAGTGGTGCCCGGAGACGGATTCGAACCGCCGACACAGGGATTTTCAATCCCTTGCTCTACCAACTGAGCTATCCGGGCATGGCGTAGCATCGGTGCAAACGCAATGAAGGGTAGCTTATAAAACAAAGCTAAGAACTTGTCCATACCAGAAATGCGTGAGGGGGTATATTTCGTGGGAGTCGGGCTGGCACTGCACTTGATGGCGGCTTGTAATCAATTTGTCATGCTTTTTCTATGGTATTTTGCATATAAAAAAGCTATATTGATTTATGCAGGTGCCATTTGATGCGCTTGCGTACTTAGGATGGATAGCTTATGATACGCATCATGAACATGCGCAAAACACATATCAGCGCTAAGCGCTTAAAAACCAATGCCCGTTATTGGGAGTTGGCGCTCGCTTGTCGTATCGATGCCGATACTGTACGGCAAATTCAAGGCTGTACCCCTAAATAGTTTCTTTCTTTTTTGTCGCCTCCTGACTGCCGCGTATCTATGGCAGACAAGAAATGTGTATCTGTTGGCCATGAATTGGTCGCATAAAAAGAAATTGAAAGCAATTTAGATGACGAATAAAAATAACTCTTCCCTGCAAAGTGAAATTAGCCGTCACCCGCTGGTGATAAAGGCAGATCGCTTATGCCATTATTATGAAGTGCCGACGTGGATAGTTACCATTTGCGTATATAGCCTGTGGTTGACGCTTACCTTTTATTTTCAGGCCATCCCGTGGTATGCCATGGCAATTCTTGCGCCACTAACCATTGCGTGGCATGGATCGCTGCGTCATGAAGCCACACATAACCACCCGATAAATCGTAAGGTAGCTACGCTTGTTGGCTATCCGCCGCTGAATTTATGTGACCCTTTCGTGCTTTACCGCGAATCGCACCAGCGGCATCACCGTAACGAGCATCTGACCGACCCATATGAAGATCCCGAATCGTTCTTTTACCGCAAAGAGGACTGGGAAAGTAAAAGCTGGCTGATGCAAAAGCTGTGGATATTCAACCAGACATTTTTTGGCCGCATGACCATTGGCCCTGCGATTATCTATGGTCGCTGGTATGTGCGGGAAGTGAAGGCTATGTTGCTGGGAGATACGACCCGAATGCGCATCTGGGCAGAACATGCAATCATCGTAGCTGCATTGCTTTATTGGGTGACGCAAATCTGCGGTATAGCCCTTTGGCAATATGTTGTGTTTTTCGCCTATCCGGGCATAAGCATTGGGCTGATACGCTCTTTTTACGAGCATCGCTATGATGCATCGCCTTTAGGACGTTGCGTATTGGTGGAGCGCAGCCCATTTTTCCAGATGTTGTTTCTAAATAATAACTTCCATGCAGTACATCACGATAAGCCCGGTATGCCTTGGTATCAGATTGATGAATATTATCGCGCACGGAAAGAATATTATCAGCAAGCCAGCGAAAATTATGTGGTGGAAAGCTATGGCCAGCTAATGCGTGAATTTATGTTTAAGCCAATATTCTATCCGGTGCATCCACTGGCAGAAACTTCGCATATTCCACCTGAAGAGCATGCCACCCATGAAAAGCCTTTGGTAGATGCGGTGTTGCCCATTTTCGAAGACGATATCTCTGCAACAGGACGCTAAACTATGACCCAGTGGCGGGTGGCTTTCCCTATGTATGTGCTGCCACAAATGCAGGCAGATATGCGCAGTCTGTGGATAATGGTAAAAACACGCCTGACTATGGATGGTGTAGAAAACCTGCCAGATGAGCCGGAGTTCAGCGATCCACTGGCGCAAGGGCATGTACCCCAAGATTTGCTGATGCTGCAATATTGCGGATATCCCTATGTAACACAATGGCAGGAAAGCAAACAACTTACGCCATTCGCATGTCTGCATTATGATGCGCCACATTGTGAAGGAAAGCTACATCGCAGTGTGATAGTGGTGGCTGAGCAAAGCAAAATCAAAAAACTTTCCAAGTTAAAAAACAGCCGTGTTGCCATTAACGGTTACGATTCAAATACGGGTATGAATTTGTTGCGCCATACAATTGCACCAATTGCGAAATCAACGCAGTTTTTCTCGCAGGTGACAGTAACAGGTGCCCATGCCGCCAGTGCGCAAGCTGTGGCAGATGGCAGCGCGGATGTGGCAGCGATAGATTGTGTAACATTTGCTTATTTATCAGATTATGACGCAGCATTAACCGCGCAATTGCGTGTAATAGCTACCACCGAAACCAGTCCGGCGCTGCCACTATTCGTTGCCTCGCATGTGCCGCAGGATATTCAGCAGAAGCTTTACACCGCATGGCAGGAGGTGATGGATAACCGCAACCAATATGCGGCCACATTAAAGCGCTTGCGTATGCAGGGAATAGAGCCAATTACAAATGCCGATTTGGATGTGATTGCTAAATATGAAGCCCAAGCGGCGCAGATGGGCTACCCAGAACTTATATGATGCTCTCAGGTGTTTAGCACGGTTTCCATCACGGTACGAAACCCTTGCGCGGCAGAATTTTCCTGCGGGTGGCGGCCATTCTCAACTACTTTGCACCCTTTAACAAACACATCTTGCACAGGCAGTTGCGGCAAGCCAAATATGGCCGTGTCGAGTAATGTATCATGGCGTTTTGCGGCAAATATGGGTGATGAGCAATCCAATGCAATAAAATCTGCCGCTTCACCCTCGGTAATACCGGTTGTTGCTGCCCCCAAGGCACGGCTCCCGCCATTCACAGCGCGCTGCCACAAAGTGCGGCCACATGAAATTTCCAAACTCAGCATGGCACGAGATTGATGTGCCAGACGCTGTCCATATTCCAACATACGCAATTCATCCGCAGGATTAATGGCAATATGGCTGTCGGTGCCAATACCAAACGCGCCGCCCTCTTGCAGATAATGCTGTGCCGGAAAAATTCCATCGCCTAAATTACCTTCGGTGCTGGGGCATAATCCCGCTGTAACACCAACTTTTGCCAGTTCGGTGGTTTCGCTGTGGGTAAGATGCGTGGCGTGAATAAAGCACCACTCATTGTTCAGCGGTACATTATCCAGCATCCATTCCGCAGGGCGTTTTCCCGACCATGCGACCGACGCTGCAACTTCTTTTATCTGCTCAGCCACATGCATATGTTTG
>JAKUPQ010000076.1:0-7717 GCA_022450665.1 Alphaproteobacteria bacterium
GGGTGCCACACCCGGATAAGATTTTACGTCCTTATTAAAAGCAAAGGCCGCATAGCCTATGATGTAAATCTTATCTTGCTGCGGTAATGATAAGCAGTCTGATACATGTACCCTGCCATCGCGCTCGGTGCTGATTTCACAATCCAGCCATTTAGCGATAGGGCTGGCTTTCACTCCCGCGCACCAAATAACACAGCTTGCATCTATAGCAGTGTCGTTTGCGGTGACACCATCTGCATCAATATCTTCTACCCGCGTATTCAGCCGAACATCTACCCCTTTTTCTTTCAGTGATAATAACGCCGCTTGTGATAAATCATCTGGAAAGCCACCCAAAATTTTATTGCTGCCTTCCAACAAAATAATATCTGCCTTACTAACATCGGCATGGCGAAACTCTTCTGCTAACACCAATTGTGCAAGCTCGGCCAGTGACCCTGCCATTTCCACGCCGGTGGGGCCGCCACCTACCAATATAAAAGTGGTATGGCGTTTTTGATCACTAGGGCTTTTTGCATTTTCAGCCTGTTCAAACGCCCGTAAAATGTGACTTCGTAAAGTGGTAGCATCATGCAATGTTTTCAGGCTGTGACAGTACTGCTCCCACTGATCATTGCCGAAGTAGTTATCTCTCGCGCCTGTCGCGATCACCAGATAATCGTAGGACACCTCACCCACACTGGTAGTCACTGTTTGTGATTGACTGTTAATAGCACGAACTTCCGCCATGACGGTACGGATATGCTTGTCGTTTTTGAAAAGCTGACGTACAGGCACAGCAATGTCAGAAGGGGAAAGTGCCGCAGCAGCCACTTGATAAAGAAGGGGCTGGAAAAGATGGTGGTTTTGTTTGTCAATTAAAGTGACATCCATATCCTTTGTGCAAAACTCTTTTGCGGCGGCAAGCCCTCCGAAACCTGCACCAATAATCACAATATGAGGTTTTGTGTCCATTCTAGTTGGTACCTTTCAACCATATTCTAGCTTCAGCTTCTTTATCCATTTTGAAAGTTTTAATTTCAACATTAAAAAGTGGTGACATCATCCGTGCATGCTCATCTGCTCAATAAATTGCTCAACTATCTGTGCAGTTTTTTTTATCCATGGCTCAAAGGATAATTCACTTACTCTGTTCAGTCAGGACTGAACAAAATATATTAAAGCTTATCTTCACCAGTAGCCAGTATTGATATCCTATGTACGATAAGGATAATACGCGGGCTATCCACCATGGTTTTATCCGCCATCGCAGCAAATCGGTGCCAGTAAAGTTGCTTGTCAACACATGGGAGCGTAGCATCGAAATGGTAATCCGCCAGAACCGTCCTGATATGGGGCTGATGTCGCGCTTTTTAGAATTCGGAGGCCGCAACCAGAGCAGCACCCGCTATTATCCGCCCACAATGGTGCAAGCGCTATGGGAGGGCGAGCAAAAACTCACACTCTGCGTGACGGCTTTTTTTACCCCACAAGATGATGCTAGTTTCCGCCCATTCGCCTCTTTCAGCACCCGCAAAGGCATGGCCCCCGCATGGCTTAAAGAGGCACTTATTCGGCTATTTCTTTCACCCGTAGTAGAGCAAGATCGCAAAGCGTTAGCCCATCAGCATGAAGCTGCTAATGCCTTTGGCGCCCCCCGCTACACCCAAGGCCCGGGCGATATATTGGGCAGCCGCGTGCATAAGCTTTATGTGGGCAAAACGTTGGAAGAAGGACAGGGCAACCCCATCATTGCAGAATTGTGATGCTATAAGAAGGATCCCTTATTCAGCTTTCGCGCAGCCGTCTTTAAAATGCTTGCAACTGAACCAATAAGGGGTTGCTTCAGCCCACACGGTATCGCCATATCCCTTGTGCAGAATTTCAAATGCCGCCCGAGAATACACCGCATGCGAGCCGTTTTTCTGGCAGCCATAACGGGTGGTGCGCACCGCATGATGCAAATCTGATGCACTTTTATTCTGGGCTTTCTCACTACGCCAGAACATCCAGCGCTTCCATTTTTCACGATCAATAACGGCCTCACTCAGATATTGCGAGCCGGAGGGGATGGCTTCCAGTGCCTTAAGCTCAGCTTCGTTCACGAGGGCATGAAATGGATGCTTTGCAAGCTGCTCTAACTGTTTCTTGATATAGGGCGCTTCGCTTGCTTGCACTGTCTCCTCCGCGCTAGGAATCATGCTGCGGATGCCACGAAATATCCAACGGGCTTTATAATGTGCACGGTTTGTTTCCAGCGTCACCAAAGCGGCATCGCCTAGCTTATCATCCAGTTTCTTCACATCATATCGACACCACCAGTTATTGTCGTTGTGATTATAGGTATCTATGGCAGCAGGGTCTATTTCGGAGTTGCCGTGCGGGAGCAAATTTGCAGGCATCGCAAAAGGAGTAGGCCGCATTCGCGGTATGCGCAACATGAGATCTATGTAGCCATCATGTTTTGATAATTCAACTGCGCGAAAAATCCGCTCCCGCATAGATGGGTTCAGCTTGGCTGCCAACACGGCATAGGTTTTCACCTTATCATCCTGCCCAAGCAGCATTGCTCGTGTCAGAGCCGTATTTACTAACACTGCACGCATTTTTTCTCTGATTTTCTTATCTTGAGCTAATGCATATAATTTTTCTGCTGGCAGGAAGTTTGCCATGCGCTGCCATAAAACATCGTAACTGGGGCTCCAATTGCTATAATTATGGCCGAGCTTATAGACTGAAACCATTGCCTCATCCCAATCTGTTGCCAATAAAGTGCGCCAGTGTTTAAAGTCATTAGGATACTGTCTCAAGATAACCGCCAATGTAGTCCGCGCTTCTTCCCATTCTCCTACATACACTAACCAGCGCAGGCTTTTTTCCAACAATTCAGCATGTCTCCTATCTGGCTTATAGGAATCATTAATGCGCAAAGCATCATAATCCGGATGCTCTACAATCAGGCTGCGCGCCTGTGCATATTCTTTGCGCCCTAAATGCAATCGAATAGCATTTTGCCAAATGTCTGCCAGCCACAAGCGATAATCATGGGTTTCGTTTTTCCAGTCCTTTGCAAAATACGGCTTTGCAGCCTTTAACGCCTTTGGGGCAATTGGGCTATCAGGATGGATACGCGCCATGACAATTTCTAGCCATTCCAGTCCATCCCCTGCCAACCAACGGTTCCAAGCATGGTTAACAATATTTTGGTTTTGCCGCCAATAGTCAGCATCTGCGCGGTGAAGCGCCCACAGCCAATCGGCATCAAAAATATTCAACGCCCATGTCGACTGTAACCAGTCAACCGTTTCATTGCTTGAAGCCATGTTTTTCACTGCCTGCATACGTGGTGACGACACCTCCACATCTTCGCGAAGCCACCAATCCACTGCTTTGGATTTCTGGTCATATAATGGGAAATAATGGTTGAGATGCCATTTGGCATCCCCAAAATCATTCAGGCTATGATTTATTTCAATCGCTTTTTCTGGGGAAATTTTAATCACTTCTAGGAGCCATGGCAGCATATCTTGCATGAACGCTGCATCATAATTCCCTTCATACCGCCCCCAAAGCATCACAAAACGATAGTTCGACGCAATATCATGCACGGGCTTTAATGAATCGTCCGCTAAAATATCACGAATCTGCTGTTCAGCTCCGGTTACATCGCTTTGACGGTAGAGCGTACGCATAACCATATACGCCGCGTAAGGCCGCATGGGGGCATTTAGCTCCCCTGCCACTTTTTGATAGAGCACCAAGGCTTCATCGTACTCACCTTTATAAAAATGCCAACTTGCCAGTTGATATTCATAATCACTCATGGCGCGGCTAGGCAGATTCTCGCCAGAAGGTTTTACAGGAGCTTCTGCATTGTTGCTCTTGCCGCTAAGAACGCGTTGCTGATTTTGTGCCCATATTTTTTGGTAAGGGTGGTCTTTGCCAAGCTGCCTACGTATTTCTTCCAACGTAGATATAGCAGTTGCCGCGCCGCAGCCATTAAAATAATACCTAGTTTCAGGGGGGCTGGATTCTATATCCATACCCAACAAAATCTTATGCCAAACTTCAGCACTACCGCGGCACTCATCGTCGACATAGCGAGGATGGCTGGAAGAATAGTTTGCCTCTGTCAGCGGTTCAAAGAATTGTTCATTAATATGGCTCGGGCGCTCTGCTTGCGCGGCCTGTGCTGAGCAGAAACATGTCATTACGAAAAAAATTGTGAGGCGGGTAAGGTTCATTATTGTTAGCCCTGAAAGGTTGGCTCCCTCTTTGCTTCAAATCTATTTAGCTTTCTAGATTTGCGCTTGTACGCATACAAAGCGTGCAAAGACTGTCACTGCGTATCTTTGCTATGCAGTGTATATTGTCAGAGCTTTTAGGGCAAATGGTACTAAAACTCCCTTTAGTTGGGGGCACTCTGGCGGTGCTTTTCGTATTTCGAATTCACGCAGCTTGGATGCACCGGAAAAACAGGACAATGAGAACGGCTTCCATCGTCGCCCAAACTGTCTAATCCCATGGGCATTTGCGTGGGCGCGCCGCATAGTTTGCAAACGCGGCCATGACACATTTGACATATCCATGGTTGCAGCTCTTCGCTTACAGGCTTAGGGCTGAAGCTCCTTACGGCGGACAATCGGCGACCACCAATTTCTTCGATGGTACGCTCACATGTGACACAATGCGGGGTGGGCAATAGCGTTAATGGCGCTATTACAGTTCACATGTTGTGATGTTATAGTCCTCCAACTCTTTCAAGTAGTCCTCCAACGAAACCAATCCTACACATGGATGGGCCCCTGACAGTAATCCCAGCCCTTTGGATAGCCGTTCTGCCAGCACAATTGCTGCAATGGTTGGGATACTCACGGCGTCAATCCCAACAGGTCTCTGAATATATGGAAATAATGGTGGACAAAACCGAGGAAAGCTCAAACTCTTTGGTGGAGGTTCTTAAAAAAAATAATGCCATTCTGTTACTTTGCAAAAACCCATCATTACAGAAATAATTTATACCTTTGCTTTGCCTGTGCACCGCTACCATAAGCCGGATCATTCCTTGGTACCTGCACTTCATTTAAGTATGTACTGCCCAATTTTTCAATTATTTTTATGGAGGCTATATTATCAGGGTCTGACGTTAAAATAATACTTGAATACATTGATTTTACGAACGGTAGAATCGCTAAACATGCGTAATAAGAATATGAATGTCCTCTGAACTGAGGTTTTATTTCATAGCCTATATGTCCTGCGGTGTTTATAATATGAGAAGTTTCTCCAATGCGAAAATTAATATGGCCAATATCTGCTCCATCTAAAAGATGTATACGGAAATGATAATAAGGGGAGAGTCCCTTCTCTTTATTTTCAGGAACTACTTTTCTAGACAGTAAATGTACTTTTTCATGTAAAATTTTATCTGGTGCAGGCGGTAGATCATTCATCATAATTATACCAAAACGCATTTGAACCCTTTAATTGCTGCCAAAGAGCTGGGTTTGGAATCCATACCGGTTATCATTCCATACCGAGGCATCTAAGAGTTGGATTTCATCTGCGGTGAATAAACCGGATTTTCCATTGTCAAAATCGGCTTTTATACCATCAAGCAATCTTTTCGCGATTTCCAAAGAAAAATCATCTAGCGTAACATTATAGCTATCGCCCGCATTTTGCTGAGCCACGGCGTTTCCCAATATAGCTGCACCACCCCATGACCCGCCACCGGTAGTAATTTGGGCCTGAATAAGAATTTGATCAATCGCTGATTGAGATGTCGTCTCAAAATTGGCATAAATTTTCGCCAATTCGACATAAAACTCTCCGCGTTTTCCTGCAGTTAAAAGCGCATCTAAAGCCGTAATATTTTCCGTTGTAACTTGATCCATTTTCTTTCTCTAGACTACTGCTTGAATTTTTGTATTAGTGCTTTGCTTTTGATGAAAATATCCTGCCAATCCCCAATTTTTTCTGCTAAATCCAATTTCATAACGAAGATTCGGCACTTCTACGAGCTTCATGTCACAGGAATATGCGCTGCATTCAATGTGAACATAATCATTCTGAACGCCTTTTCCATCCAAATAAAAAATGTCATTTTTTTGCCCGCCCTTGTATTGGAAATGTTGCAAGCCATGTGCTATTCCCAGATAATTAAATGTCCTATGAAGCCGCTCTTCATGACTCATAGGCTTGCCGTCTACCAAGGTTTTTACTCTCTTTTTAGGCACGCCTTGGTTCTTCACACCGATTTGAATGAGAGAGTCTTCATCGTGGATTTTGTTTTTCCATGGCTCTAACGATGGATAAGTCCCCTTCAATACAAGCTGATATTTGCGAAGTGGAAAACGCTGCTTTGTAAAATCATTGATAGCCTGTTGATCAGAAAAACGCCCTTTATAATATTCGAGCGGCACATTGAAATAATGGCTTGTACTGCCAAAATCCTTTCCTTTTTCATATTTAAGATCAGCTTTAGAACGCACAACCTCAATAGAAACCGGGTTTGGAAGTGCACTATAATCCAATGGAGGCAGCTGTTTTTCACCAGCATAAAACGGCGTAATAAATGCCCTTAATTTTTCTGTCATCTCGCGCCATTGCGGTAGCGACTCAGGGTCTAAAGAGAATTCTGAAGAAAGATTTCCCTGCTCATTTACAAGCATATAGTATCGGCACTTGCCTATTTTGTCCTCAATAGGGCACGTAATTCTCACGTCATGCACTGGATTATTTGGATCACGATAAATATGAATGACCTTCCATTCTTTACCAGCACTACCCCCCCATACTTTCAGGATATTTTCTAGCATATGTTTGCAAGCCGTATCTTTCTCCTTTATAAGCCACTGCTTTTTCCGGGTTCTCTTTATAGGCTTTGATAAAAAACTCATTGTAGTTACGTATTGCTTCTTGACCACTTAACTTAAGAATTATGCTATTTAATCCCTTGTCTCCCGCTTGCATCCGCTCTACCCAATTTTCTGGCCATGGTTTAAATTCAGGATACATAAATGCTAGGGGCACAAGCTTGTGCGCTTTTTCACCCTGCTTTAGTTTTTGTGCCAATGATGAATTTGGAGGGCCAATATATTTCGCTGGAATATTTAAGGTAATCTCTGAATTCGCGCCCGTTAAATGCAAAGAAATAATCTTGTCTTCTTCTGCACTATCCGACTTTGCCATTACGTTTGCAGCATCATAATGACCTGAAACTAATGCACCTAACAACAGCAGGGAGCCTAGAAAAAGGTATTTATTGAATTTTCTATACATTACCGATCTTCTTGCTTCTCAGAATTTTTCACCACCTCACGCTTGCCATCCATTCCAGATCGCCAATTGCCATGCGCTTGTATATAGATGATTGGGTTAGCAGCCAGGTAGCAGAGTCGAACTGCAGCCCTCACGGTACCATACCGTGCGCTCAAGCTGTATAATCGCTTCCTTCACCCTTTAAGTCAATCTAGTTTATGCATAAATAGCAGCGTGTTATTATCGAAATTACTCCATCTTTCCACTTGCCCATATTGCAACATATGTTATAATCTTACTATATTGAGAAACAGAGGAGACGGAACATGAGCAGTTTAAAAGTAACCACCGTAGGCAATTCGGTAGGCGTTGTGCTCTCAAAAGATGTGCTCGCTAAATTGCGCGTATCCAAGGGGGATATGCTCTATGCGATAGAGACCCCCAACGGCATTGAATTGACACCCTACAACCCGGC
>JAKUPQ010000076.1:7727-9757 GCA_022450665.1 Alphaproteobacteria bacterium
GCGATGTGCTGAAAAAGCTGGCTGAATAATGGCAGAGCCTGTTTGGATATTACCAGAGATTGTGATTGCCATTCATCATCGCCAGATTGCAGAACATGGCGGTGCAGACGGAATAAGGGATGCAGCCTTGCTTGAATCTGCTCTACACAAGCCAAAGCAATGCTACGCCTATGAAAACCCCAAACCGGATCTGGCTAAGCTTGCAGCCTCCTATGCCTACGGCATCGCACTCAACCATCCATTCATTGACGGTAATAAACGCGTCGCGTTTGTTACATGCAGGCTTTTTCTGAAACTGAATGGCGCCGATATTACTGCTTCGCCGAAACAAAAGTTTCAGACATTCATAAAACTAGCCGCCGGCGAATTGTCAGAAGCAGGTCTAACAAACTGGATTAGCCAGCACATTTCTTGAAAACCTCACTTCTCTATCAGACCACATAGTTACGACTATGTGGTTTTTACTTGTGAAAAACCCAACCATAATCATTAGCATCTGAGTCCAAAAATGCCCCATTATGCTCACCATAAATCGCTAAATTCTGAGCCGTGCGGTCTGGGGAAATTTGCGGTTTGAGTCTTGACGGCAGAAACCCGCCATAAATGGCTCGGAATCGGCTATGACTAAGGATCACAAGCACATTGGCTAGCGCGCAATGGCGCACACAGCGCGACTCTTAGCGGCAGTTAAGTTATTGTTATGCAAGAATAAAAAGTGATGGTGGTGTAGCGCCGCGAATGTCAGAACTAGACTCTAAATTCCCTGTTAACCCCTTTTTTACAGGGAGTTTTGTCAACTATACAGGGAAATCAGCACTTTGCATACTCTCCAACCAAGAACATAGCTGCATCACAGCGGCATTTCCCAAAACCACATAACAGGGAGTTATCAGGGAAATTAGCTGCTAGAAAATAAACCCGCTATCAATGTTCTTGCATCATGAAATTTTGCAATTTTGGTTTATAGAAGGTTTAGTCTTTCGTTGAAATAAGATGCCCCTGCCGGACAAACCGTAACAGGGGCAGAGCTTAACGATATATTTCAATCATTATCATAACAACGCTATCCGACACGGCTATTCATGATGAGTATCATAATTCATGGCCTTCTGGTAGACGGTAGCTGGTGCTACGTCCCCCACCTGGGTTCCGAATGAATACACCCCGTTCTTTTAGCTCCTGAATATCACGTAGCGCCGTGTCACTAGAGCATTTGGCCAGCTTTGCATATTTTGAGGTGTTGATATAGCCTTCAAAGTCACCTTCCAACATGCTGTTGATGATGAGCCGCTGCCGCTCATTTACTGAATGCTGACTGATTGCCTTCCACAGCTGCGCTTTGAACAGGATGTGACCGAGGGTTCGCTCAGCTCCTGCAATGGCCTGCCCAAGGCAGCCAAGAAACCATTCTAGCCATCCCGTAATATCAGCAGTGCTACGCTGCTGCTTTTCCAGCTGATCGTAATAATCTTTGCGTTTCAATTCAATTTGGCAGGAGAGGCTATAAAACCGATCGGGGGTTCCATCTGCACGCGCCAGTGCCATATCGCCAATGGCTCGTGCAATCCGGCCATTACCATCTTCAAAAGGGTGGATAGTAACAAACCATAGATGCGCTATACCTGCTTTCAACACCGGATCAACTTTATCCTGCGATTCCTCAAACCACTTCAAAAATGCCGTCATCTCCGCTTCCAGACGGCTCGCATGCGGTGCTTCAAAATGCACTTTCTCTCGTCCCATTGGACCCGAAACCACCTGCATTGGCCCGGCATCTTCTGTGCGCCAATTAGCAACAGTAATACGCTGCAGCCCACTGCGTCCGGTAGGGAATAACGCGGCGTGCCAGTCAAACAGGCGCTCTTGGATGAGTGGTTTAGAAAAGTTCTGAGTTGCATCCAGCATCATATCAACGATTCCTTCCACATCGCGGCTGGCTGGAATTAGACCCGCCATATCGATTCCCAGCCGCCGTGCAATCGAGGAGCGCACTTCCTCTGGGTTGAGGTTTTCTCCCTCAATCGCAGAGG
>JAKUPQ010000077.1 GCA_022450665.1 Alphaproteobacteria bacterium
GCGCTCGCGCTGCACTTCGTCTTCGCTCACCCGAACTTTTTTGCGCAGTGACTGTAGCACCACTTTCGACCAGCCAATTTGTGCGCGCATTTGGTCTTCTACCTTATCGGAAGACACAACTCTCGAGGCTAAAAATTGCTGAAACGACCCAGCAGGCAAACCGCGTTGTTGATTCACATTGGCAAAGGCACCTTCAATTTCATACTGCGTTACAACAATACCCAGCCGCGCTGCTTCCTGCATTTGCAGGCGTTCATCTATCAACTGGCGAATAATTTCCGGGCGCAGACGCGCACGCACTTCTGCAGAATCTGAAAGCCCCGTGGTAGCAAGAGTAAACCGGATACGCTGTTCAACGTCTAAGCTGGAAACCATATCATCATTCACCACCGCCACAATGCTCATTTGCGCATGTGCCGCTTTGGGCGAATTCACCCCTGCAATGCAGCCCACAGTCAAAGCTACTGAAAGCGCGAATATATTAAATCGTCTCCACATACTGGATTTCATGAAAGTTACTCTAGGTAGTTATTGGTTCAGGTTTTTCAAAAAGACTTGCAGTTTAATAGAAGTCGATGGCTCTACATCGCGGTCACGAATATAATAGCGATTAACACTGGTGGCAATGGTAACACACTCGTTACGGAATTCCAGCCCTGTTCCGGCGCGAATCATTCCGCCATTTTCGCTTAGATCGCGACGCCCAAGGGTAGTCCATGCCCATTGGTCATTAATCTGCAAGCGAGTAGATCCGCGAATTTCTTCACTATCCTCTAAATACGGATCGCTTTCAACCCGAACATAGTTCAGATTCAACCGCAATGGATCGAGATAAAAACGGCTTTCCACTTCGCTGCGTATCAGATCTGCATTTTCGCTATCGAGGCGGAAGCGATAGGCTAGCTGAATATTATTACTGTAATCCCATGCAACGCGTCCTACATAGTCCGACTGCCCATCACCCAGATTATTGCTATAAGGAAACAGGTTGTCGTCATCGGTATGATAGTTCTGGCCAAACAGGAATAATATACGACCATCGGTGTCATAATCCCACTGCCCGCGTATGCCATAATTTACCCGTGTGCCATTTTCCACTAAATCATACCCGGGATAATGGTTGTGGCTAAACAGGTTAGAATCTGAAAATTCCAGCGCAAGACTATCATTATTAGGAATAATATCCGAATTAAGGTTGTTTGCTCCTACCACCACATTGACAGTTGGCTCGATTGTCAGGCTTGAAGATTCAAAACGTTTAATCAACGGATATTTCCAGTCAAACCACAACTCAGGCACAACACGCCCAACGGTACCGTCGAAATTATCGGCTGCGGCGCCGGTTGTAGTGGTGGCTAAATCTGATACCGAATACACATCTGCACGCAACTGCGTACGCAGTTCCATCACATGTCCGCCCTTGGTAATCATAGGTGCGCGCCAATATACACTGGATGATAAACGTTGCGTATCTGAACCTGTGTCACGACTCAGGGCAAGCATATTTCCTTCTACACCAAAGCGCGATCCCTGCCAACCCGGCGCGGTTTCGTGACGCATGTTAACTAAGGGATGAATCAGCGGAATCACCTCCGAATTATCATCAACACGCAACCCCTGGAAACTTACTGCTTCCACATTGGCAAAAGAACGGTTTTTATAGCCCTGTACAAAAGCGCGGGAGGTTAACAAATCTTCATAACCAAATTCATAGCGGCGCAAATATGTATCATCCGATGCTCGCTTAGCATCAAATCCCCACATCCAGTTTTCACTCAATCCAAAGCGACCTGTGCCTTCAACATGGCCGCGCCACTCCTGATCGCCATTGCGTGTGCCATTCGAATCAATGCGGTCGGGGCGGGTGATAGATCCTCCAAGTTCATAATAGCCTTTTTCTGTCAAATGACGAAATTCCCCCGCCAAAACATGACCTTCGTCGCTGGTATAAATGGGGGTAACAATGGCATCCATTTGCGGAGCGAGATTGACATAAAACGGCAAATGCAGCGTTGCCCCTAAATTACCTGAAAGCTCATAATTGGGAATCAGCAAGCCGCTTTTGCGATCTGCATCGGGTGAGGCGTGTGAAAAATAGGGCGTGTATAGCACCGGAACACCAAAGGCTTCCATACGCGCATTGCGATAAACAATGCGCTGTTCGGCCTCATCATAGCGTATTTTGCTAGCTTTCAATTGCCACAATGGCGCAGAGTCTGGATCGTCCTGACACACTTTACAGGCAGAATATACCGCATAATCCATCTCAGTGGTGTGATCGTCAATTTTGCGTGCTTCGCGGGCAACAAAAAGCGAGTTATCGGCCAGACGCGCTCGAAAGTTATGAATTACACCGGTTTTAACTTCGTTTTCCAATTCGGCTTCTTCTGCAAAATACACATTGCCGGTAGGCTCGGCCACCGTCACATTTCCGGCTGCACGCACAACGCCCGTGTTTTGGTCATAAATAATTTCATCTGCCAGCACGATATAATCGTCCTGTAGCACTTCAGCATGCCCTTTGGCCGTAACCGTGGCGTTTTTGGTATCATAGCTAAAACTATCCGCCTCCAGCAGCACAGGAGAATCGGCGGCAGGCTGCGCGAATGCGTCAACGGGCAAAGCAAAAGCCACCACACCAAAGGCTATAGCAAAAGCAGAAAAAGCGGTGTGTATGGCGCTGTTAATGAGCATGAGCCTCTGCGAATTTGGGAGAATAGCAATTAGCCCACAGTTTTAGCCCGTAGTGTTAGTTAGTTCAATCGAAAAACTAGCCATCTTCCATGTGAAGCAATGCCGCCCCGCCAATCAACATAACAATTGCGGTAGGCGCCCATGCCGCCGCTTGCACTGGCAAGCTTCCAGAAAGCCCCAAAGCATGGACAATATCGCTGATAAAAAAGAACAGAAATCCCGAGAATATTCCCGCTACCACCATCGCACGGGAGCGGCCACGACGTGGGAGACGCAACGAAAATGCCGCTGCCAGAAACGCCATCGCACACAGCAGGAATGGGATAGATAAAATGGCATGCCAGTGCATTTTATGGCGCAATGCCGAGAACCCAGCCGCCTCCAACGAGCGGATAAAACCGGGCAACTGCCAAAAAGAAAGCGTGCGCGGCGATGCAAAACTATCCTGAATCTGCGACACAGTCAGGTCGGTATCCAATGTTTTCATTGGCAACCGTGCGGCAGGCTTACCGGGAGTTGTCACCAATGCATCACGTACCATCCAATGACCATTTTCCAGTGTTGCCGTATCTGCATCAATCCGGCTTAGAAAATGTGCGTTTTCGTCAAAGGTAAAAATCGTCACATGTGATAATTTCATACCCTGTTCAGAAATCGATAAGGCATGAATAATATGCTCTTTTTCTTTTTTATTACCTTCTTCCAATTGGCGTAACCATAACCCCGATGGCGATACAGTTAACATGCTGGTACGTCCGGAAAAATGCTTGAGCTCCAACTGCTCAAACCGCGCCAGCATCGTAGCCGCAACGGGATTATAGGCCATGATAAATATCCACCCGAATAAAAACATGGCAATTAGCGCTGGCATCATAAACTGCCACACAGACACCCCAGCAGCCCGCGCCACAATCAGCTCATGGGTCCGTGTGAGGCGCTGTAAGGCAACCATACCACCAATTAGCCCCGCAAAGGGAATCAATATTTCGGCCATGCCCGGAAGTTTGAAGAAAAACATTTCCATCACCACGGCAAATGTCACGGTTTCTTTGCTAGCGGAGCGGCGAATCAGCTCCACCGCATCCAGCAATCCGGTAATTGCAAGCAATGCCAACAAGGTAAATAGCACCGCCAGCAAATATTGTCTGCCTATATACAACGATAATGTCCATGGTAAACGCATAGCTATTTCCCTTCTTCTGCCATCATGGCCGATGGTGGTTCAGTGGGAATAAGTTTTTCTAACGGGCTGCGCATAATGGCGTATAAACTGGCCAGCGACACACCAACGGGCAGTAAATACATGAATACAATCAAATTAGGGTGCTTCACCACAATATTACTAATAGCCACCACTGCCGCCAACAACATGCCCACACTCACCAATGTAATGGTGTAGCGCCGCCAATTGCCGCGACGGTTAAACTGCCCTGCCAGCAGCATCGACATAACAAAAAGCGTTAATGCCATATTTTGCAGCGGCCATGTAAGACGCTGATGCGCTTCGGCACGAAACTCAGCCCGCTGCACGGGGGTGGCGTTTTCTTCCGGATTCAGCAACTCACCCAAATAACGTTCTTTTTCATCACGTACCCGCTTGTTTCCGGTTTTGGTAAACAGGCTAATATCCAGTACATAATCATCAAATCCAAGAAAAGATAGCTGTTCCTCCTGATGATCAATTTCCTGACGGTTACCATTTTTCAAAATAAAACTAGGGCCACGGGGGGTTTTGACCAATTGCCCTTCTTCGGCCATCATGGTTACGGGTGCATCGGGATCACGGTTATCATGCACCAATATTCCGCGTAATGTTCCATCATCGTTACGCTCGCGAATAAACACTGTTAGCCCCGGCACCGGATTATTAAACACCCCTTCTTGCAACAAGAGCGCCGCATAATTATCGCGGGCAAATGCCTGCATATCCTTATATTGACGATAAGATACAGGCAGCAAATACAGCGAAATCACATAGCCCAATACCACAATGCCAATAGCAAACATCACTGCGGGTTTGGCCAATTGCCAACGGCTGAGCCCAGCGCTTTTCAACACCACCAACTCGCTATCAGCCAGTAGCTTATGATAGGTATACAGCGTGCTGATTGCCAAAGCGATAGGCAGCATAAATCCCAGCAGTGAAGGCAGCATCATGGTTGTCAGGTAAATAAATGCCAGCATGTCTAATCCGCTATTCACTATAAGATCCACAAATCTTAGCGACTGCGTAAGCCAAATTACACAGGTTAGGCCGGACGCAACAAATAGCGTTGCCCCTCCTAATTGTCCGGTAATGTATTTACTGTAACGATACACCCTATAAAACCTTTTTGTTGCCGCATATCCCTTGCACACATCGCTCTTTCTTGCTACGGCTACTACATCTTATACTCTTACCTGATCAGGAGAATCAATCCATGAAAATCAGCTTTTCAGCCATAAAACACGATAATATTGATGCAATTGCCATTGGGGTTACCGAAGACAAAACCCTGACGGCAACCGGAAAAACCTTGGATAAAGAGCTGAATTCACTTATAAAGCGAGCATTGGATGGATCGCGTTTTGAAGGCAAAGCAGGACAAAGCTGCACGCTTATTACCCCCGACAATATCGCCTATCGCCGTGTAGTAGTATATGGCATGGGCAAAGGAAAGAAGCTGGATAGCAAAACCGCCAGAAAAATTGGTGGCGCTATCAGTAAGCAAGCGGATGCCAACGGCATAAAGCACCTGCATATTGTGGCCGAATCGCCAAAAGGCTGCACATTGGACGATGCCGCATTTTCCAGCGAAATTGCCTATGGCGCACTGCTGAAAAGCTTCCGTTTCGATAAATATTTCACCCGCCAAAAAGACGAGCAAAAACCCACACTCACTAAACTCACCATAATGCTGGATGATCATAGCGCCGCCAAAAAATCATTTGCTACCTATGAAGCAATCAACAGTGGCGTTACCCTTACCCGTGAGTTGGTTTCCGAGCCGGGTAATATTATTTATCCCGAAAGCTACGCCGCACGATTAAAAGAACTCACCGCCGAAGGGCTGGAAGTGGAAGTGCTGGACGAGAAAGCCATGAAAAAACTTGGCATGGGCGCGCTTCTGGGTGTGGGTCAAGGCAGTAGCCGCGAATCACGCATTGTTATTATGCGTTGGAATGGCGGTAAAAAAGGCGATGCACCCGTAGCCATTGTTGGCAAAGGCGTTACTTTTGATACCGGGGGAATTTCTATCAAACCCGCAGGTGGCATGGAAGACATGAAATGGGACATGGGTGGCTCTGCTACTACCGCAGGGCTGATGAAAGCCCTTGCCGCACGCAAAGCCAAAGTTAACGTTGTAGGCGTGGTGGGCTTAGTCGAAAACATGCCCGATGGTAATGCTCAGCGTCCGGGCGATGTAGTAACATCTATGTCCGGCCAGACTATTGAAGTGATCAATACGGATGCCGAAGGCCGCTTGGTGCTTGCCGATGCGCTCTGGTATACGCAAGACCGCTTTAAACCGCAATGCATTGTAGATTTAGCCACCCTCACCGGCGCCATTCTTATTGGTTTGGGTGATAACCGCGCCGGTTTATTCTCTAACAACGACAAACTGGCTAAACAATTATTTGATACAGGCGAGGCCGAAAACGAGCGCGTATGGCGCTTCCCTATTGGCGACGAATACGAATCACACATCAAATCCGACATTGCCGACATGAAAAATGTTGGCAAGTCTCGTCTTGCAGGCAGCATTTCGGCGGCGCAGTTTTTATCGCGCTTTGTCAATGACGTACCTTGGGCACATTTGGATATTGCTGGCGTAGCATGGAGCAATGAAGAGTGGGATACCAACGGCAAAGGCGCCACCGGATTCGGCGTACGCTTGCTCAATCGCTGGATTTCAGAGCATTACGAAAGCTAGACTGTCACAAATCCTTCATATTCTTCTGGCTGATTTTTACTGCGATTTTTGTTATATATAGGTTTATGTATTTTACAAAAGGCTTTGGTATACAATGGCAGCAATAAACACTGATAAGCCTGTATTCTCTGCTGAGGCAAGAAAGCTGCTGGCAGATCATGCAGGATATAGTAACAAGCAGATTGATGCGATTCAAGACGCGCGCGTTTGCATGCGCGATTTTGAGGCTACATTTGAAACCATCAAGCAACTAAATGAAGGTAATTCGGAACAGCTTGCCAGCATGATCGAATTAATATATGTAGTTAATGGCATTTCTGAAGCGGCAGAAGAGAACGAGATCAACACCATCAGAAAGCATGCTGATACATTGGCTAACCACGGCAATGCGCTGGTTGCACAAACTATTGCTGTCACTCATGAAGAATGGCCAGATAATGGCTCGGCTTTAGGAAAGCTAATTTCCAAAGGGGTTGCAGGTCGGCAATCTTCGCCGGAACAGGCGCGTGACAAATCCAACCCGAATCATCAACACATGCCCCCTGGGTTTAGGGCGCGAGTAGCAGAATCCCAAGACGCCACACGAAATGCGCTAAAATACCCACAGGCTCCTATTCCAGGCATGTAATGACAGAAATTCGCTTTTATCATTTAACTGCAACACCTTTAGAACGGGCATTGCCGCAATTATTAGAAAAAGCGCTGCAAGCAGGGTTTAAATCTGTGGTAAAAGTCGCTGATGGCTCGTCGCTTACGCAGCTAAACAAGGCATTATGGACATATTCTGCAAGTAGCTTTCTACCCCATGGTAGTGCAGAGGATGGATTTTCCGCAGAGCAGCCAATCTATCTTACCTACACTGATGACAACCCCAACAATGCTACCTTGCTGGCAATCACCGATGGCGCCTCTGCTGAATCTAATGCTTATGACCGTATTCTCGATTTATTTGACGGGCATAACCCCACTGCGGTAGCTGCCGCACGTGAACGATGGAAAACTTACAAAAATTCGGGGCATAATTTGCAATATTGGCAACAAAATGATGTGGGTGGATGGGCGCAAAAAGCCTGACTAGCCTTCCCTACACAATATAGGATTTATCATGACTAAAGATACGTTATCTCCCTTTTCAAAAGTTGAAATAAATGGTTCAGGCAACAATCAAAGCGCATTACTAGTAGTAGACCCAGCGCAAGCGTCAATATTGGCACAAAAAGGCACTATAATGTCTATAGTGGATAATATTCGTGAAACAGGACTTACCGCTACTCCTGTGCAACATGGAAATGAGGTAGGGTTACGTGTAAAAGGCGCAGATATTCCAAATAAATTGGCAACTGCCGCAGAAAAAGCGAAAATATCCATGCCGCAATCAGAGCAACCTGCCATTTCACCGCCTAAAACTGTGTCTCACAGCACCCCGCTTACTGCTCCCGCCACGCCACCGGTTGCAGGAATTCCCCCTCAAACTATCAAGCGTTAGCGCTTTATTTAAATACTTTCCAGCATGATAATTTGCGTATATAACGGCTCTCACGTTAAATACAGGACCTCTTATGGCACATCTTCAAGATATTATCGCCACGCGGCGCAGCTTTGCCATTATCTCGCATCCCGATGCAGGTAAAACCACGCTTACCGAAAAACTATTGTTATTCGGAGGCGCCATTCAGATGGCGGGCATGGTAAAGGGCAAAAAAGATCAGAAAGCTGCCACCTCCGATTGGATGAGCATTGAGCAGGAGCGCGGAATTTCTGTCACCGCTTCAGTTATGACGTTTGAATATCTGGGTAAAACCATCAACTTGTTGGATACACCCGGCCACAAAGATTTTTCGGAAGACACTTATCGCACACTCACTGCAGTAGATTCGGCGGTAATGGTGTTGGATGCCGCCAAAGGCATTGAGGAACAGACCCGCAAATTATTTGAGGTATGCCGCCTGCGCGATATGCCGATTACTACGTTTATCAATAAAATGGACCGTGAAGCGCAAGAACCATTTGCCCTGCTAGATGAAATAGAAACCGCGCTTGCCCTTGATGTATCACCCGTTACATGGCCTATTGGTATGGGAGACCGTTTTAAAGGGTGCTATGATTTAATTAACGACCAGCTCTTTTTGTTTGAATCCGGACAGGGCAGTCACCTTTCCGACGGCATTGAATTTAACAGCACCGATGATCCAAGGCTCGACGACCTGATTCCAAGCAAAGAATTAGCTACTTTTCGTGAAGAAGTGGAAATGGTGCGCGCCATGTGCAAACCCTTCGATCGTGATGCCTATCTGGAAGGCCACTTAACACCGGTGTTTTTTGGTTCTGCCCTAAATAATTTTGGGGTGCGGGAGCTGCTCAAAGCTATATGCGATTATGCTCCGGCTCCTCTGCCACAAAAAGCTATTGAGCGCGAAATCCAGCCTGCCGAAAATAAGTTTTCAGGGTTTGTGTTCAAAATTCAAGCAAATATGGATAAAAACCACCGCGACCGGATTGCTTTTGTGCGTATTTGTAGCGGTACATATAAGCGCGGTATGAAAGCATTGCATGTGCGAAGTGGCAAAACTCTGGCGCTCAACAATCCCGTGTTATTTCTGGCGAGAGAGCGTGAACTGGCCGAAGAAGCATTTCCCGGCGATATATTAGGTGTGCCTAATCATGGCAACCTGAATATTGGCGATGCGCTCACCGAAGGAGAGTCATTGCACTTTACGGGAATTCCCAGCTTCGCTCCCGAATTATTTCAACGGGTTGTGCTTGCCGACCCCATGAAATCCAAACAGCTCAAAAAAGCGCTGGAGCAACTGGCACAAGAAGGTGCCTCGCAAATTTTCA
>JAKUPQ010000078.1 GCA_022450665.1 Alphaproteobacteria bacterium
AAAAGCCGCTATTGAAGGCAAAGGTGGTAAGGTGGAGGAAAAAATATACCCAAATCTCGGCCATGTGGGGTTGATTAGCCCATTGACTCGGCCATTACGTGACCGTGCGCCCGTATTAGATGATGTGGATGCATTTTTCAAAGCGCATAATGACGCGTAGTAATGGATTAGATAATGTAATCCAGAGGTGCTTCGTCTTCCAGAGCACCGCCGTATTTCTTGCCAAGCACAGTAATATCAGATAGGTAAATTTTATTTAATTCTTCCAGCGCTTTATTGTGTGCTTTTTCAAGGACAGGCATGAGCGCGGGTTGCCAATCGGTAAAACAAAGGTTTTCTTTTTTAGGGGCGTCAATAAATAATGCTGCGACATCGGCCAAGCTCGTTGTATCAGGATGAGCAATCATATAGCCCCCGCTCGCCCCTTGCTTGCTTTCTACAATTTCAGCACGTGAAAGTACTTGCAGAATAGGCTCAAGTGCGCGCTTGTTCAAATGGTAGCGTTCTATAATGCGGCTGCTTTTTACTGGTTCGCCCTGTTGGCTATGAAACGCAATAAATACCACCGTTTGTACGGCGAGTAGGCAGCGGCTTGGAATGAGTTGCGACATAATTATCCTTTGTATTGAAATTTCATAATACAATATAAAAATGTATTTACAAATTAAATTTGCATGTTAGATTGATGGCTATTCTAACGGGGTGCTAATATGAAATTTTTTCCGCTTTTTATGCGGCTGGATACCACCCGTCGCATAATTATTGTAGGCGGCGGGGCAGTCGCGCAGGCGAAGGCTGAAGCATTGTTGCCTTATGCCAATAATTTGCATGTAGTGGCTGAAAAATTTTCACCTGCTACCGAAGCGTTCTTGCAATGCCATAATATTTCCTACCGTGCTGCGCCTTATGATGCAGACTGCCTGAAACATGCAGAACTGGTAATTGCAGCTACAAATAAAACACATATTAATGAAGCGGTTTATGCTGATGCCAAACGGCTTCGCATATTGGTTAATGTGGTGGATCAGCCACAGTTATGCGATGTAATTTTTCCTGCTATTGTGCGGCGTGGCGCATTGCAAATTGCTATTTCTTCTTCGGGTATATCGCCTGTTCTGTCGCGGTTGATAAAGCAACAAATCGAGCGGATGCTTCCGTGGCAATTCGAGCATTTGATTGCTTTTACCCGTGACAAGCGCAGTAAAGTAAAGGCTTCGCTCAATACGCTGCAAAAAAGGCGATTGTTGTGGCACGATGTGCTGGAAGGAAATGTGGCCGAAGAAGTGCTGGAAGGAAATTTTAATCGTGCAGGCACCCTGTTTGATGAAAGATTAGAAGAAGCACAGGCAGCAACGCACACAGCGGCGTTATATTTAATTGGTGCGGGGCCGGGCAATCCCGACCTGCTAACGGTTAAGGCAATCCGTTTGCTCAGCCGCGCAGATGTAGTGCTGTATGATAGGCTGGTGGCGCCGGAAATTCTGGATATGTATGCTCGTAAAGAAGCAGAAAAAACCTGCGTGGGCAAGACAAAAGATTATCATTTGAAATCGCAGGAAACGATTGATGAAACCATTACCCGTCATTTAAAAGCCGGACGTATTGTGGCGCGGCTCAAGGGCGGCGATCCTTCTATTTATGCCCATGGCGCCGAAGAAATTTCTGTTGCCCAGGCGCTGGATGTGCCGTACCAGATTGTGCCGGGCATTACAGCAGCTACGGGCTGTGCAGCGGCAGCAGGTATTCCGCTGACAGAGCGCGGTGGCGCACAATCAATTCGCTTTCTCACGCTTTATAAAGAAAGCCTTACCGATGCAGATTTTTGGCAATCTTTGCAATATAGTCAAAACGAAACATTGGTGTTTTACATGGCAACACATTTGCGTGCGCGGCTATGTGAAAAATTGCTTGAGCTAGGCTTCAAAGCAGATACACCCTTGTTGGCAATAGAGCAGGGCACCACGCCTCAGCATCGTGAATATGCCGCAACTGTGGGCAGCTTTGGGCAAAAATATGCCAATCATACATTCCAATCCCCAACATTGTTGATAGTGGGCGATGTGGTGCGCTGGCGTGAGCATCATAGCTGGAAAGAAGCACCTGAAGGAGAAAGCAAAGCATTCTTTCCCTCGTTGAAAGCCGGAGCTAAGCATGTCCTTCACTAAAGAAGCATCAGTGTGTGCGGAGGCCATGGTAGATTGGCTAAACGAGCAGGGCGAACACTTGTCGTGGCAAGCACGTCTTACGTTGTTGGCAGGTCTGGAAAATAAGTCTATCGCATTTTCCACAAGCTTTGGCTATGAAGATCAGGCGCTAACCCATGAGATTGCCAAGCAAGGGTTGAATGTAGCGCTGTTTACCTTGGATACCGGACGATTGCCTGAAGAAACATATACCTTGCACCAGCAAACTCGTGACCGCTATGGCGTGGAGATTGCTACCTATTATCCTGAGCCATTGGCGCTGGAGAAGTTTGTTAAAGAGCAGGGAATTAATGGGTTCTATGATTCGGTAAGTAATCGCAAGTCGTGCTGTTTTATCCGCAAGGTGGAGCCATTGGCGCGTGCTTTGGATGGGGTTGAAATATGGGTAAGCGGCTTGCGTCGCAAGCAATCCGAGAACAGAGCAGATTTGCCACTGGCCGAGTGGGATGCCGCCAATAAGGTGGTAAAATTCTACCCCCTGCGCGATGCGTCTTCTGAGGCGTTGTGGCAATATATAAAAGACAAAAATGTGCCATATAACCCGCTGCATGATGTGGGATATCCATCGATCGGTTGCGCGCCATGCACCCGTGCAGTGGCCGCTGACGAGCATCCCCGTGCAGGGCGTTGGTGGTGGGAGCAGGATGATGCAGCTAGTGAATGTGGATTGCATTTTGTAAACGGAAAAGTCGTGCGAACGAAGGACGAATAAACATGCTGACGGAACAACAAAAAGCCCAGTGGGAGATATTGCGCAAAAGCCTGAGCCGTGAACAGGCCATTTGGTTTGCCGGTTATGTGCAGGGAGTCACGCACCCGCAAGGCGCGGATGACAGCGCAGCACAGCAAAAATTGCGCGTGTATTTTGCCACAGAAACCGGTAATTCAAAATCGGTGGCACAGCAAATTGCCAAACAGGCAAAAGCTTTGGGCTGGAATGCCACCCCACAACCGGTAAAAAAGATTAAAAAAGCCGAAGATTTACAAGGTGACGAACCAATTATCTTTGTCACCGCAACTCACGGTGAGGGCGACCCACCCGAAACCGCACTGGCATTTTTTGAGATGCTTAAGCAATCGGAAGTGTCGCTAAAAGATACGCAATATGCAGTGCTTGGCTTGGGCGATTCCAGCTATCCTGAATATAATAAAGCCGCACGCGATCTCGATGAATATTTGCAGCGTATGGGCGCAAAAAGTTTATATAAACGTGGCGAATTGGATGTGGATTTTGCCAGTCATTTTCCACAGTGGGTTGCGGGTGCGCTAGAGGCATTGCCTTCTGCACAACCCGTTACAACCGCCCCTATGCTGCTGGATGACATTGCACCCACAGGCAAGGGTTATTCGCGCTTAGAGCCGGTTGTCGGACGGGTGGTAGAAATTATAAACCTGAACGACCAAGGCTCGGCTAAAGAAACGTATCATATAGAAATTGAGTATGATGAATCGTTAATATATGCCCCCGGCGATGCGGCAGGCATCATTTTGCCTCATTTTGATGACGGGGTAGACCATTTAACCCCGCGATTGTATTCGATTGCCTCATCACCATCAGCGCATGGTAACAGTGTTCACTTGACCGTCGCATTGGCATGGCACAAAACCGAAAGCGGTGATATGGGGTTTGGGTTATGCTCGCGTTATCTGGCAGATTTGAAACAAGGCGCTGAAATTCGCTTTTTCATACAGCGTAATAGCTTGTTCAAATTGCCAGAAGATGACCGCGATATTATTATGATAGGCCCGGGTACAGGTATTGCCCCCTTCCGTGGATTTGTGTGGGAGCGTACAGAGCGGGGTGCAAGTGGGCGTAATTGGTTGTTTTTTGGTGAACAGCATCAGCATTGCGACTTTCTTTATCAGTCGGAATGGATTGATCTGATCGAAACTGAGGCATTGCACAAAATTGATCTGGCATTCTCCCGCGATCAGGAGCATAAAATTTATGTGCAACACCGACTGAAAGAACGCGCCAAAGAATTACTGGAATGGATAGAGGGCGGTGCAAGCATATATGTATGTGGCGCTAAAGAGCCGATGAGTAAAGATGTGGAGCAGGCGCTACTGGATATTCTTGCGGCGCATAAAGGAGGCTATGATGCCGCGCAAGAATTTCTGGATGATTTGCATGATAACAATCGCTATGTGAAAGATGTGTATTGATATGACTGAAGAACAAAAACTTAGCGCAGTTGAAGGCATTAAAATGCGCAGTCGCGGCTTGCGCGGTACTATAGCTGAAGGGCTGCGTGATCAGTTGACAGGGCAAATTTCTGCCGATGACCAACAGCTTATCAAGCACCACGGTAGCTACCAGCAAGATGACCGCGATCGCCGGGAAGAACGCGAAGTCAAAAAGCTCGAACCAGCGTATTCGTTTATGATTCGCCTACGTTTGCCCGGTGGAGATATTACGCCTGAACAATGGTTAGGCTTGCAGCCACTGTTAGCACAAAATACCACGGGTGTTATGAAAATAACCACGCGTCAGACTATTCAGGTGCATGGAGTAATTAAATCGAAGCTAAAGCCTACCATGCAATGGTTTGATAAATTCGGGTTGGATGCTATTGCCGCCTGTGGTGATGTAAACCGTAATGTCATGGCAGGATCGCACCCTGCAATATCGCAGTTTCATGAGCAGGTACATGCATTTGCCGATAAAATAAGTACGCATCTATTGCCCAGAACCACTGCCTTTTCAGAAATATGGCTCGATGGTGAAAAACTGGCCGAGGGCGAAGAATCTGTGGAAGATCCGCTTTACCAAAACCGTTACCTGCCACGCAAATTTAAAGTAGGTATCGCGATTCCTCCCCATAATGAAATTGACGTATTCACGCAGGACGTGGGTTTAATTGCTATCGAAGAAAACGGCAAGCTGGCAGGGTTTAATTTGGCGCTTGGGGGTGGTATGGGTGCAACGCATGGCAATGCAGCCACCTATCCGCGTCTAGGCACAATCATAGGTTTTGTTACACACGAACAAGTGTTGGATACAGTGTGGCAAGTGGCGGCAGTACAGCGTGACCATGGCAACCGCGCCGATCGTAAACAGGCGCGTTTGAAATATACTATTGATCGTATGGGAGTCGATACGTTTAAAGCAGAGCTGGAAAAGCGCGTCGGGTTTACGTTAGCTACCCCACGCAGCTATGCGTTTGATACCCGCGCCGATCATTATGGATGGATGCAGGATCATAAAGGTCGCTGGCATTACACCATGTTTGTTGAAAACGGGCTAGTGGTAGACGAGCCGCAATATCGCGTAAAAACAGCACTGGATGCTATTGCTGAAGCCTCAATAGACGCAGGTGGGATATGCGATTTTCGTTTTACCGGGAATCAAAACATAATGCTGCTAAATATTGCTGAAGCAGATAAACCCGTAATTGAGGCGCTGTTGAATGAATATGGCATAATTTCAAATCAGGATGCATTTACGCCGCTTCGTACCCATGCGATTGCATGTGTTGCACTACCCACTTGCCCCTTAGCTATGGCAGAAGCACAACGCTATTTACCGGATTTAATTGGCCGTATCGAAAGCTTACTCGATAAGCATCATCTCAAGCAGGATGAGATCAGCATTCGTATGACCGGCTGCCCTAATGGCTGCGGCAGACCCTATGTGGCTGAAATTGGCTTAGTCGGACGCTCTGCCGGACATTACGATTTGCGTTTGGGGGGTGACAGGCTTGGTTATCGTCTAAACACCACTTATAAAGAAGGGGTGGACGAAGCCGAAATTTTGCATACACTCGATGCACTATTTGCCGATTATGCGCGTGATCGCGGCGAAAAAGAAACCTTCGGCGATTTTTGTCAAAACCATTTTGCGAATATGTATATTTAATGTGAAATTGCGCTTTTGCCGTCAGCAACTGTTATTGCTAACCGCATTGACTAATGTGTTTGTGCTGGCAAGTTTGGTATGTATTTTTGAGTCACTGTTCTGGTGGGGAGAGCTTTTTACGCCTTTCACCGTACAATACATAATTTTAGGGTCGATTTTATGCATATGGGCGTTATTACAACGCCTGCGAAAAGTGGCGTTGCTGGTGGGGATGTTAAGCCTCTATCATATCGCAATATTTGGTTATGCCGCCACGCAGTTTAGCAACCCCCCTTTGACCGCAAATGCTAACGGAACAGAGCTTCGTGTTCTGCAATTCAATGCCAGGATCTATAACCCGTCACCACAAGCAACGGTTGATGCACTTGTTGCCTTGGCAAGCAATCATGATATTTTGGTGATGCAGGAATATCCTTATAGCTTTGCACAGGTTGATTTGAGTGGGTTACATGCATTATATCCACACCATTACGTGGCACGAGGAGGAATTACTACATTGCCGGGTATTGCAATTTTCAGCAAAACTCCTTTTATTACCGACGAAATTGTAGGGCATGGTGTTAAAGCAAGCTATTTGCGGGTAACTTTATCTGAGCCAGAAATACAATTTATCGCACTGCATTCGATGATACCCTTCGATAAGCCTTGGGTAGAAAGCCGCAACTTGCAGCAGAATAATGTTATGCGTGAAATTAGTGTTATGCCTTACGGAGCTTTTGCGGTGGGTGATTTTAATCAAACGCCTTATGCGCAAAGTTTTCGAACAATATTGCATGATAATGAGGTTCGCTTGGCAACCTTTCCTGACAACCTGCTTCCAAGTTGGCCAAGTTTTTTGCCCACAATATTACTGCGCATCCCCATAGATCATATGGTGGTAAATGACAAAGCACATATTATTTCGCGTGAGCTAATAGAAATTGAAGGCTCAGATCATAGCGCCGTCAGCAACCACCTATTATTACTTTCGCATCCGTAATCGTAAATTTATCGTGTAGTTTGATATTAGTTAAATACACCATATAATCTACTGCTATAGTGGCAGCGATTTTTTCAACTTATGGCACTACAATGTTTGACCTCGACCCGATACTGCTAGCGCGGATTCAGTTTGCATTTACTATTTCGTTCCATATTGTGTTTCCGGCATTTACCATTGGGTTGGCTAGCTGGTTGGCTGTGGTAGAATGGCGATGGCTGCGCACTAGAAATATCGTCTATAAACAAATCTATAAATTCTGGATTAAGATTTTTGCTGTAACCTTTGGCATGGGCGTTGTGTCGGGTGTGGTAATGTCTTATCAGATTGGCACGAACTGGTCAGTATTTTCCGATAAGGTAGGCAATGTGCTGGGGCCTCTGCTGGGCTATGAAGTGATGACAGCATTTTTTCTGGAAGCTTCATTCCTAGGTATCATGCTGTTTGGCTGGGGCAGGGTGAGTGAACGAATGCATTTTGTTGCCACATGCATAGTTGCGGTAGGCACATTGATTTCGGCATTCTGGATTATTGCCGCCAACAGCTGGATGCATACCCCACAAGGCTATGAAATTGGCGTTGATGGATTAATATACCCCACCGACTGGCTTAAGATTATATTTAATCCGTCTTTTCCTTATCGCTTCACGCATATGGTGACTGCTGCATTTTTGACCACGGCATTTACTGTGGGTGGCATTGGGGCTTTTTATATTTTTAAAAAAAGGTTCGTCGCCCATGGCCGCATAATGCTGGGAATGGCAATGTTGATGGCGGTATTTGTCACGCCGGTGCAAATTGTTTTGGGGGATTTGCACGGGCTGAATACCCTTGAGCATCAACCGGCAAAAATTGCGGCGATGGAAGGGTTATATAAAACCGGCACATCCGTACCAACTATTCTATTTGGCTGGCCGGACGATGCAGCGCAAGAAATTGCCTATAGCATCGAAATTCCCGCGCTTACAAGTTTTATCCTTACGCATGAATGGGATGGAGAAGTGAAGGGGTATGAAGATTTTGCCGAAGATGAACGACCTCCTATGCTGCCAGTATTTATTGCATTCAGAGTAATGGTAGGCATTGGTATGGCAATGCTGCTTACCGGAGTTATGGCGGCCATATTATTCTTGCGCAAAAGGCTCTTCGATTCGCGTTGGTTTCAGTGGTGGTGTATGGGGATGACACCAATGGGATTTGTTGCGGTGCTTGCCGGATGGTTTGTGACCGAGATAGGGCGCCAGCCTTTTGTGGCCTATGGTATTGTGCGCACCAGCGAAGCTGCATCGCCTTTGGTAGCTGAGCAAGTGGCATTTTCGCTGGCAGCTTTCGTGGTGATCTACAGCATCGTTTTCGGAGCAGGGAGCTATTATATTTTACGCTTGATTCTGAAAGGGCCAAATGTTGCGGAAGAAACCTATGGTTCTCACCATGGCAGCGAAGAAAAGAAAGTAGAGGAAGCCGTTGAAGATATAGAAGACGCAACAGGAGGCGATCATGCTTGATTTCTCGGATGTAGTGAATCTGCCATTAATATGGGGTGGGCTGATTGCGGCGGCAATTTTTTTATATGTGCTGCTTGATGGTTTCGATTTGGGTGTGGGGATTTTGTTCCCATTTGCTCCTTCAAAAAAATGCCGCAACCGTATGGCTAACTCCATTGCGCCGTTTTGGGATGGGAATGAAACCTGGCTAGTACTAGGCGGAGGCGGGTTGTTTGCGGCATTTCCACTTGCCTATGCCATTTTGATGCCTGCCTTTTACATTCCTATCATCATCATGTTGCTTGGGTTGATTCTACGCGGTGTGGCTTTTGAATTTCGTTTCAAATCCGATGCCTCGCATTTGCCCGTGTGGAATACGGCGTTTCATGTAGGCTCGCTAGTAGCAGCTTTTATGCAAGGTGTAATGCTGGGGGCATTTGTGCAAGGCGTTGAGGTTGAAGGCCGTAGCTATAGCGGCGGCGCATTTGATTGGCTTACAGGGTTTAGTGTTATGACTGGCGTGGCGCTGATTTTTGGATATGTGTTGCTTGGCGCAACATGGCTGATTATGAAAACCGAGGATACCACACAGCAATGGGCGCGCAAAATAGCCTATTATGTGTTAGCAGTGGTTGGAGTGTTTATGGCGCTGGTGAGTATTGCAGTGCCGCTATTGAATGAAGACATTCGGTTATTTTGGTTCTCGATGCCAAATTTTATGTGGCTCATGCCAATTCCACTGATTACCGGTATCTTGTTTCTGCTATTATGGCGCGCAATCTCTGCTAAGCATGAATACGCTCCGTTTTTATATAGTATAGGTGTGTTTGCCATGGGCTATGCAGGGTTGGGCATTAGCATGTGGCCGTGGATAGTGCCGTATAAATAC
>JAKUPQ010000079.1 GCA_022450665.1 Alphaproteobacteria bacterium
CTTAGAATAGTTTTCAAAAAAGTAGGATTTATCTGCTTTTTTGATCGCTTTCGCAATCATATCTTCAATATCAGCGCTCACAGCAATAACTCCAGATTGCCCCCAATGGCGGCAGTATTAACGGTTACGGTACGTTCATGCACAAAACGCAGCAAATAATTGGGCCCACCCGCTTTTGGGCCAGTACCCGACAACCCTTCGCCGCCAAAAGGTTGTACCCCCACTGTTGCCCCCGTCATAGAACGGTTTACATAAATATTCCCCGCATGAATACGCGATGTAATATAATCTATAGTTGCTTCAATGCGGCTTTGCACACCAAATGTCAGGCCAAAATCCGTGGCATTGATTTCATCGATCACCGCATCCAGATTTTTATCTTTCCAGCGCACAATATGCAGTATGGGGCCAAAGATCTCCTGATACAATAGATTCACCGAGGGAATTTCATAGGCATGGGGGGCAAAATAATGCCCTTTATCTCCCACCGGTTGTGTGGCAACCAAGCGCGCATCTTTGCCCTCAAGATACGCAATATGCTCTTTCAGTTTATTCAAAGCTGCAATGTCAATTACTGGCCCAAAATCATTGCTCAGATCCTGTGGGTTACCCACCGCATATTCGCGCATTGTACCCGCCAGCAATGCCAGAAATTTATCGGCAATTGCATCTTGCACATATAATACGCGCAATGCCGAGCAACGCTGTCCCGCACTGCCAAATGCCGACATTATCACATCATCTGCCGCTTGTTCCAGCAAGGCCGAACTATCAATTATCATACAGTTTTGCCCACCGGTTTCAGCAATCAGTGGCACTATTGGCCCTTTTTTCTTGGCGAGATTAATATTGATATTACGCGCTGTGGCAGTAGAGCCGGTAAACACCACTCCGGCGGTGAGTTTATGTTTTACCATTGCTTCGCCCACCTCTAGCCCTGTACCGGGAATCAATTGCAGCACAGCTTTAGGAATGCCTGCCTTATGCATCAAACGGGTGGCAAAGGCGGCAATTAACGGAGTTTGATCGGCAGGCTTTGCTACAGCGCAATTGCCTGTTACTAATGCCGCCACGATTTGTCCGGTAAAGATTGCCAACGGAAAATTCCATGGGCTAATGCATACAAATACGCCGCGCCCGCTGAGCTTCATGGTATTGCGCTCACCGGTAGGGCCGGCAAAGAGCTTAACATTGCCCATAAGCTCACTTGCACGGGCAGCATAATAGCGACAAAAATCCACCGCTTCACGCACTTCTGCAATGGCATCTGGCAGGTTTTTACCCGCCTCGCGTTGACAGAGCGCATAAAACTCATCGCGGTTTGCCTCCAAGGCATCGGCGATTGCCTCCAAAATTTGTGCGCGGCGCTCTATTGAAGTTTCGCTCCATGGCACAAAGGCTTCCTGTGCCGACTCCATTGCCTTGCTAACCAGCGCTGCATCGCCATGCACTACTTCGCCAACTTTTTGCGATAACTGCGCTGGCGACATAATATTGTGCCGCGATCCGTCTTTAAAATCTGCTGTCACTATTGGTGCCGCGTTCCATTGGGTAGTGGCATATTGCTGTATTACGGCTTCCAACGTTTCTTTTTGCGCTAGATACCCCAATTCGAATCCATAAGAATTCTGCCGGTCACGTCCATATAGCCGCGCTGGCAGCGGAATTTTTGCACTAGGGGCTGCATGATGTTTTTGCGTAAGGGCAATAGGGTCTTCAATAATTTCTTCGACCGCTTTAGTTTTATTCATCAGCATATTCACAAATGAAGTATTTGCCCCGTTTTCCAGCAGCCGGCGGATTAAATATGCTAGCAAGTCCACGTGTTTTCCAACGGGGGCATATATGCGTACGGGCAGGGTCTTAACCAGTTGGCTATAAAGCTTTTCGCCCATGCCATGCAGCCGTTGAAATTCAAATTTACGGCCATCGGCAATTTCGATAATACTCGCTACGGTGTGGGCATTATGGGTAGCAAATTGCGGAGAAAATGCTTCATAAAGGTCAAAAATTTTGTTCACACATGCCAAGTAAGACACATCCGTATGTTCTTTGCGCGTGAATACCGGATAACCCTCCAGCCCCATCATCTGCGCATATTTAATTTCTGTGTCCCAATAAGCACCTTTTACCAGTCGCAGCGGCATTTTTTTGCCTTTATTGCGAGACAGAGCTGCCAGATAATCCAGCACATAAAACGCTCTTTTTTGGTATGCTTGCAGCACATAGCCCAAGCCTTCATAGCCATCAAATTCACTGTCGTTGAATATGGCGGTATATATTTTCAGGTTAATATCCAACCGGTTTGCTTCTTCTGCATCCACTGAGATGGTCAAATGGTTATCGCGGGCTTTACGCACTAACTCTTTAACCCGTGGTAACAATTCATCCATTAATCGCTGCTCTTTAAGCAAATTATAACGGGGATGCAGCCCTGATAGCTTGATGGAAATTCCACGGGTTTGGTGAATATCCGGCTCGGGTTTGGCATCTTTGCCCAATATTTCAATTGCGTTCAGATAATCGCTGTAATACGCATCTGCCTGTTGTTGATTGCGCGCTCCTTCGCCCAGAATATCATACGACATGCTATAGCCGCGTTTTTCTTGTTTCGCCCCGTTGCTTTTGGCGTCTTTAATATCTTCACCCATCACAAATTGTGTGCCAATAATATGCATGGCGCGCTTAAGCGCTTCGCGGATAACCGGTTCGCCGCATTTGTTGATCAATCCTTTTAACACGCTCGACGGCTCGTCCTGCACTCTTCCCAGATTCACTACTTTGCCGGTAAGCATCAGTCCCCAGCTGGAAGCATTCACAAACAACGATTCGCTATGGCCTAAATGCTTGTCCCAGTCTGCTCCGCGAAATTTATCTGCAATTAGTTTATCGGCGGTTTGATTATCGGGGATACGCAACAACGCCTCCGCGAGGCACATCACCGCTACGCCCTCTTTATTGTTCAGCCCGTATTCGTACAAAAACGCCTCTACTCCACTGCCAGAACCGGCTTTACGCATGGTTAACACCAAATCCTGCGCCCGCGCCTGAATAGCCACTTGTTTACGTTCAAATGGCTGCACCGCTTTTAGCAATGTGTTGACCATCGCGGTTTCGTCCACCAGCGCCATTGCACTGATGTTGCGTAATAAAACTTCGCCGCTGCCATCAAGTTGGGGGGGGATAGTACGGGAGGTAGCATTTTCTGCTGGCATGGACAGGCTCCGGATAAGGAATTTTGATTATGTTATCCAGCCGCATTTTTTAAGGCTCGTCCAGCAAAATCAACACAGACAGTCAGGTTTCGCAGGAGAATTTTAACGTTCAACACCTGCAAATTCTTTTTGCCTTTGCTGCCGTGCGCGTTCAGCCTCTTTTTGCACCCATGCCTCTGGTACGGTATCAGGAATGTTTATTTCTTCACGCTCCGCCCAGCTCTGTGGCGTAGAATCTTTGGATTTCTTATCGCGCTCGCTGGTTTTCTCATGTTCCCGCGATTGCAACCACGGGCTGGCCTGTACATTTTCCAGCTTAATGTGCATAAGCTGTGATATTTCTTCTGCTGTATGATTTATCGCTTTTTCCTCTGCCAAATGCTCCGACATTTTTTTTACCATGGTGTCTTGCACTTCTTTGGGCTGGTTTGCCAAAAGGGCAGCGGATGCCGCATACAGCTCATCGAAGGGGTCTTTGTCCGATTTAGCATGGCTGTCATTATCTTTGGATGAAATTGCCAGCAACCCATTCGCCTCCATATAAGCAACGGCGGCGGGCATATTAAACATCCAGTTATTTTTGTTACGCTGGGCTTTTTGCAATGCATCTTCGGTGGCTTTATCCTCCCCACCTTCATCTATGAGCTTTTGTTGCAAGTCCTCGATGATCTGGGGGCCATTTTTACGTTCTAAAAATGCACTGCTTCCTTGAAAAACGTTATTGGCCATAGCCATATAACCGCCCACCCGCAAGGGTTTTTCCTGCACCCAGTCGGTAACCATCTGCACCGGCGAAAGCAATGTGCCTATAACACCTTTGTCTTTTTCGTCTTCTGGTACAGGTTTTTTCCAAATATCTTCTACATTCGCGCCTTGATCGAGTGCTGCGCTTGCATCGTCCAGACTAGTGGCGGATTTTTTTTGCTTTTCAGGCACTAAAAGCGATGTCATCATGCCAGAAGCTACCAGCGCACCTGCAATAGATTTTGCTCTACCGGCGCTTTTATCGGTTTCAGAAAGGTTCATTCCTGCTTTAAACATCTGAAAACCGGCATAGGAGTTCACCGCCGCATTCACTTCGGCTGGATGCTCATATAAGAAATTTTCAATATGCCCCAAAATACTGTGTGGACGACCTCTATTCTGCACACATTTTTGCATGTCTTCAGGTATTTCAATGCCTTCTTTAGCGAACTGGCTGAGCATTTTATCGTGAAGTTTATCGAATACCTTATCGACTTTTTTCTCGCCATATCTTGCTAGCACCACACTGGACGAACTAAAGGCGGCGCCGGTCATAAATTCGTTTATATCTCGGCGCTTAATGCCCGATGCCACGAGTGCAGCATCGCCTACCAGATAAACATATCCGGATGCGGGCAGGCTTTTTTGGCGCAATGTTTCAAGGGGCTTAAAGCTGCTTTTAGGCTCTTTTGGGCTTTTTACAGTCTCGCGGGAATCCGGCTTCACAAATTCATTTTGCTCTAATGCAGAGGCAAGGTCGTTTGATTTTTTAAACCCACGCACACACAACACATGCTGCCCATCTTTTGTGCTGGGTACAGCAGTCATTCCAAAAGAATGTAACATGTCGGGAACATTGGCCAATTCACCCGCTTTTGCACCTTCTGCGGCATACAAAATCGCCTCCTTGCCTTTTCCAAAAGGCTGGATTTGCATTTTTTGTATGCTGGAGTCTTTACCCCAGGAGAACGTGGTCATTGGTGAAAAAGCCTTTCACTGCAATTAGAAACCTATTTTACAAGCGTTGTATGACATTATCGTGACAATGACTTAATAAAACGCCATAAAATGTAAATTGCCCTTTGGTTGGCTGCTTAATGCGCCACAGCTTCTAATAACAATTATAGCATAAAATCACCTTAAATTCATTAATTACATAAATTCTTGTGCTATTGATGGTTAACGGACTTTGCTTAAAAGCATTACGACAACACGCAGATAAAGCGATTATGCCTTATTTTCTGATATGTTTTGCTGGTTCGCCCCATAAGTAAGCACAAAAACGCCCACAAGCGTAATGCCTGTGGGCGTTATCGTTGTTCGTTCGATTAATTTATGCGGCTTGCTTTACTTCGCTGGGGATACGTAATGTCTGACCGGGATAAATTTCATCCGGATCGCTCAACATGGGTTTATTGGCTTCAAAAATCTCGTTATAACGGTTAGCAGTGCCATAAAACTTCTTCGAAATTGCTGAAAGCGTATCACCGCTGCGTACTTGATAAAAGGTTGATTCTGGCTGTGCTGCTGGCGCTGCGGCAGGAGCAGAGGATTGAGCAGAGGATTGAGCAGGGGCAGCGTCGGCCTGACGGATATTCGCAGGTGCCACTGTAAGCTGCGCGTCTACTTTACCAATACCCTTAATATTGCCGGCAGCTAAAATAGCTTTTTCACGGGCATCTTGGGTGTTTGCGGTTCCAGTAAGAACAGCGCGCTCGCCATCCACATCCACTTGCAGATTTTCTATATCTAGCCCAAGCTGTTCAATCCGCGCCCTAATCGCGTCTTCTGCTTTGCCATCGCCGGTTACAAAATCACTGATTTTTTCACCTGTATCTTTTAAAAAGCTAAATATACTCATGGGGTTATCTCCTGTGAAATTAATTTTACATCGTGTTTTATGCCGCTTAAGCACCTTGAAACTAATGGTATAAATTCTCCACATGGATATTTGATGACCGCTTTTTTACAACCATATCACCTAACAATTACATGACTTATACGAGGACACTATGCCGTTACAATATGGTCGGGGACGAAGCTCTAAAGGACGAATTATCATTGCGTTAATCGTTCTCGCCGTGTCCGTTATCAGCTATCTCAGCTCAAGTGATGTGAATGAAGTTACCGGAGAAAAGCAATACCTCGCTTATACTCCAAATGAAGAAATAGCATTGGGGCTTCAGGCCGCGCCACATATGATTGCGCAACACGGGGGATTGCTGCCCGACCCGCAGGAACAAGCGATCATAGACCGTGTAGGGGAGCGCATTGTGAACAACAGTTCTGCCGCCAATACTGAGTGGCAATTTGAGTTTCATCTACTGGCCGATGCGGAAATGGTAAATGCCTTTGCACTTCCCGGAGGGCAAGTTTTTCTAACCACAGGTCTTTATAAACGTTTGCAATCCGAAGACCAGCTGGCCGGTGTATTGGCACACGAAATTGGGCATGTCATTGCCCGTCACAGCGCCCAGCAAGTGGCTAAACAACAGCTTTCGCAAGGCGTTACACAAGCGACTGTCATTGCCTCGGGCGAAGCAAGCGCGGGCGCCGCCGCACATATGATTGGAAAAATGATCAATATGCGTTACGGGCGCGATGACGAATTAGAATCCGATGAATTAGGCGTGCGCTTCATGGTCGAGTCCGGCTATGACCCGAATGCATTAATTGGTGTCATGGAAATACTGGCAGCCGCTGGTGGCGGGGGCAATACGCCAGAATTTTTCAGCACGCACCCCAACCCCGTCAACCGGATAGAAGAAATCAAGGCCGCCATCGCGCAATATTCCAAAGGTTAGATGCCGTGAGCACTACCTTCTCTATGTCCCACCTTATCAGGAGAAATGCCGCTTCTCCCCACTAGCCCCATAAATCCTGAATCACCTACCGTACCTTCGGCTTCCATTGCGCGTACGCGAGAGCCCTTGAATTTTCCGGCGTTTATTTCTTCGTGCAGGGCTTCGGCATATTGCTCAGGCACAAACCCTACCGGATTCACATTGCCTTTAAGTATTTTTCCGCCTGATAGCAAATGGCTTTGCACCGGCTCGGTATTTTCTCCCTGACTTAACTGGTCAAGCATTCTTGCAACTTCCTCTGCTTGGTGCTTATCAAACCAATTGCGATCATTTTCGGGGCTAAAGCCATCGGCAAAATGCGTTAATGCAAGGGCATAAGCATAGTAAGCGGCATCGTCTCTGCCCACTTCATAGCGCTGCTGTGCCTGCACTGGATTAGCAATTTGCGACATCATCTGCTCTTGCGCCAATTCCTGATGACGCAAACTGCCACCATATTTTTCAGGATCAAGGGGTTGCATGTTTGCAGTGAAGTTTGCAGGAGGCTTCTTATGCATCTCATCTTTAACAATCAGAGTAGACGAGGGCTTGCCTTCTTCTTCACCAAAAATTTCGTCAACTTTATTGCCGAACGGGGTTCCTAAGGCAGCCTTTGCTTTTTCGTCTGGCAGCGCGGCCTCTGCTGCTTCGCCTGTTAACATCGAGATCGATTGCACCGCATTCTTATCCTCGTCACGGAAAACGATCTGCAAATTGCCACGCGCTCCATTTTCATCCATATCCGAAATAACAATCACTCGCGGATCGGACTTAAATACTTTCACATTACCTGCACCGCGACGCGCTTTGGATTGCGGGGCAAGATGCTCGTTGTTTGTGCTAAAACGACTTTCAATATCACTAACATCTAGACCCTCGCCATTTTGTAGCAATACATATTCGTTTGATAATGCGATGTCAAAGAGGCGGGAGCCTTTTTGGGATGGGTCTTGATTTGCTTCAGTATTCTGGGCAAGAGATTTTTGCACATCTTCTATGCTAATTTCTTCGCGTTCTTTTGTAAAAAATCGTGCGTTATCGGGCAGTTTTACACCCTTCAAGCTAGTGTAAGTCTGCGAATCTTCCCAAGCTAAATTGTCTATGCTTTTGTATGAAGTTTGTTCGGAAGGATTAAAGCCAAAATCTGCGGTTGTGACTTCATGTAATTTATCCGCGTTAACCTCACCTCCAAACTGCGTCGTAAAATGCTCGGCAAGCAAATTTTTAATATTTTCTGCTATCGCGTTTTTATCATCTGCAGTGCTTTTTTGGTCGAACCCCTCTAACACAGCTTCTAATTTACTACGTATAGGGTTAGAGGCCTTAATTTCAGTTTCTCCAGCGCTTTCCATATGTGCATCCTTTTACGATTGGATGCAGAGCATACCCCATAATCATTACAGATTTATTAAACGCGTAAAAAAACATGTTTATTTTGTGAATAGGTGTGGTTTTTATACTTAATCACCCATGGCGCGCTTATGGTGTTCCCAGTGTTTTTCCCAGTTGGGGCCATGGTGATGTTGGTAGAATGAGCGCTTTGCAGGGCTCCAATTGCGATAATCACGAGGGGAGTAACGGTAATTACGAAATGGATCTACCACCACATAAGGTTGGCGGCCTTTTCCTATTACCACTTGGGTGTTCATATCATCCAAGTCATAGATGCGTGTATTTTGCGCCGGTTGGTAATTGCGTGAATCATTAGGACGTATGAAATAGCCGCCTTTTTCATATTTTTTGTTCTCTGCCTGAACTTCGCGCCAGGTGCCATCAGGTTGCTGGCAAATAATGCCATAGCTATCCACATCGTTATCGCCCACACGTATTTCATCGGTAAATTTACGGCATTGCTGATCTTTTGCCCATGCGGGCGCAACCATGCTTGCTGCCATTACTGTGCTGGCAATTAACATTATCACTGCTCTAGCCATGGTCGTTCCTTTCTCTGCTGCAATGATAGTAAAGCATATTGGGCATAAAGATTCCACATTACTTGCTGACTTCCTAATTGCAAAAAAGGCCGGTGCATAAGCAACCGGCCTTTTTCTGTTTACTATTCTAAATTCATTAATCCACGCGAATCTCGTGATCTTCTTTAATGAATTCTTCATCACCAGTGCGTGGTGGCTCTTCATGTCCAAGTTTAGACTTGCGATAGCCATAAGCTATGTAAATAAATGCACCCACACCCAAATACCATGGCAAGAAATGCAACATATGCTCACCGCTTTCTGAGGCAAACATCGCCACAATCAGACCGCCACTCGAAAGCATACCGCAAATGGGAACCCAAGGCATACCCGGTGTGCGGAAAGGCCGCTCCAATT
>JAKUPQ010000080.1 GCA_022450665.1 Alphaproteobacteria bacterium
TAGTTTGTTATGCAGTTTTTTTAAAAAAACATTCACCGCATAGCTGGCAAGCAATGTAAAAAATACTACAATAAAAATTTGCAGCACCCACATCCACGATGTTTCGATATTCAAGCTTTCACTTAAAAATTGCGCAAGTGACTTAACGTGGGTATTCACCACTTCATTCGCGGCTTCGGTAGTTTTACTTACTGCCTCTGTAGTTTTACTCACCACATTATTTGCAGTTTCAGCTGCTTCGTTCATCACCCCTTTATCGCCAGAGGATTCAGTAGATTTCTTTGCGGCCTGCATTGGCTGCTCCATTGTTTAAAAATGATCTTTTAATTTTCTTATCTCAGCAAATACCGCAATATTATTTGCATGTTGCATATTAAGATTGCTGCGTATTTCAGGTGAGTCCACCCGCAAAAAAGGGTTCGTTTGTTTTTCAACTGCAAGCAATGCCGGAACCGTCGATTGATTTTGGTTTCTAACATCTTGTATATTTTTCATACGCTGCTTCAAATCGCTGTTTTCCGGCTCAATAGATAAAGCAAATCTGGCATTACTCAGTGTGTATTCATGCGCACAATACACATTGGTATCATCGGGTAATGAGGCAAATTTTTGTAAGCTATCATACATCTGCTCTGCCGTTCCTTCAAACAGCCTGCCACAGCCCATCAAAAACATTGTATCACCACAAAACAGAGCTTTTTCATGGGCAAAATAAAATGCTATATGTCCGCGTGTGTGCCCAGGCACAAACATAACACGCGCTTCGCTTGCGCACACTGTAATCCTATCCTCATCATGCACCATACGTGTAATACCAGCTATACGCTCGGCATCGGGGCCATAGCCAATAATTTCGCATTCGTATTGGGCTTTAAGCGCCTTATTGCCATCGGTGTGATCAAAATGATGATGGGTATTGAGTATATAATCTATATTCCATCCTCTGGAAGCGACATATTGCCTAACCGGATCTGCCTCGGAAGGGTCGATAACCGCAGTTTGCTGCGTGTCGGCATTATGTAGAATATAGATATAATTATCGCTCAGCGCCGAAAGCTGAATAATTTCCAGTGGCATTTCATGCCTTTCTTTTTATTTCTTCGTAATGGGTTTTGTCCGCAATATACTTGGGCAAAGAGTTTTTATACACCACTACCGTGTTTGCCAATTTATCATGCAGTCCTTGTTTACGCTTACTGAAAGCCACGGCAAAAAAGCCCGCACCCAACGTTATTGTGGCGACTATATAGCCTAAATAACGAATAACATTCTGCTTTCCACTTACCGGAAGTCCGGTAGTTGCATCCACAATTTTAAGGCGTAGCAACAGCTTACCCGGGGTGCCTGAAAAATAATACCAAATGACAATAACCGTGATAGCGCCAATAATAGAAAACAAAATATTTTCTATTAACCAGCGGCTAAAATGCCCTGCATCTGCCAGCTGAAGTAACACATCTTTGGTAATGTCGGGATTATCTTGCGCTGATTGCAGCAACGCCATTTGCTCTGCGCCCATATTTTCAGAGCCCCATACAAGATAAAAAATGCCTGTCATTAATAAACTCAGCGGTAGCATAAGTATGACAGTATCAATCAACATCGCCACTAGCCGAATATAAAAACCTCCATATTCTGCAGAGTCTTGCCAACTGGCTTTTGAGACATCGGTGGGTGTTTCATTCATGGCTAAAAATTTCTGTTAACAGGGGAAGTTGTTTCCATATTTCCGTGTCTTTTTTATGCGAAATATACGGCACTGTAAATAAAGGGATCGCTTTTTTCATATGCTGCGCCAAAGTGGTTTGCATTTGCTGTAGCGAAGTACCATCTTCTTGCGTGGCGTTGACAATTACCGCGCACACATCGATACCCCGCGCCTGCATAGCTTCCAATGTACATAGGCAATGACTTATGGCTCCTAGGTAATTGCCCGTAACCACAATGGCAGGAATATGCAATTTTTCAATCAAATCGGCTTGTGTGAAGCCGTTTAACAAGGGGGTCATCACCCCGCCCGCACCTTCAATCAAGCTGATGCCTTTATGCGCCATGGCATTTTCGCAAAACACCAAAACATCTTTTGGTGTGGTGGTATTGTCCGAATCGACTTCCTCCTGCATCACAGCAAAATGAGGAGAGATCGGCTCCGTGTAGCGCCATGGCGTAAGGGTATTTATGTTCTCAATGGTGCAATCCATGCCTTGGGCGGTCAGCAATATTCCCGTGTCGGTAGTGGGCAAATGCGCCATATCAAAACCAGTGGCCATCGGCTTGCACGAAAAAACTGCCTTTCCCACTTGACGTAATTGCCATGTGAGTGCGGCGGTAACTAATGTTTTACCCACTTCTGTTCCTGTGGCGGTAATAAATACAGAGTTCAGCATCACCCCTCCTTATGCAGCAGCAAATATATAATTTCCCAACTGGCTGGAACACCTCGTGTAGTCTCATAGGCTTCGCTATATGCAGCCTCCATCGCTTTAAATCGCCCCCGCCCTGTAAAGCTTTTGCGGCGGTTATGTGTTTTATTAGTGGCACCTATAGCGCGGATAGCATGCATCAAATCACACACCGAACTATAATTTTGAGTGCGAAACTCTGTACTGGCATTTTTCAAAGAAAATCCGACGCTACGCACTATATCCTGCATAGTTTGGCTATCAGGAAAATCACTCACATGGGGCAAATCATCGGCGGCAGAGAATGCCTCGCGGAGTTCTTGCAATGTCATTGGCCCAAATGTGGTCACTAACGCATAACCATCCGGTTTTAACACACGATATAATTCCGAAAGCGCATCTTTAGGGTTATCAACCCATTGCAACGTGAGTGACGAAACCGCCATGTCGCAGCTTTCATCGGCATAAGGAAGCGCGGTGATATCAGCGCAGGTAATTAAATTATCATGTGTATCATTATAACGCTCTACTGTTTGCTGGCACATGCCAATTGCAGCATCGCAGGAAAGCACCGTAAATGCTGTATCGCAATGGCGTAACAAGTCTACCAAATAGCCTGTTCCACAGCCGGCATCTAATAACGTCATATCCGTGTGAAATATAGGCTCTAACTGGCGCAAAGCATTAAATAACACACTTTGCTGCAGTTGAGCGTGGGTATCATATTCATGCGCATGCAAACTAAATGCATGACGAATATGCGATTGGGAAAATAATGGCGAAGTTGTGTTCATGAAGCAGGTATAATCGATTTTACAAAATTTGTATCATGCCAATGTGGTGCATGGCCGCAGTTTTCTAGACTATGAAGCGTAGAGTTCTTTATTTTGTCTGCAAATTCAAGAGAGTTAGGATAAGGAATCACCGCATCATTTTTTCCATGCACAATGGTTGTTGGCGGAAAATTACTTAACTTCAAATCACGACATGAAAAGCGCTCCAGCTCATCAAACCAAAATAGCCATGCATTGCAATCCGAAGGCGCGAGGTATTGCGGAGCTATTGCTTTAATATGCGCTGAATTACTGTCGCCTTTTGCCAGTAAATCAGCTTGAAACTGCTGCAACATTGCATCGGCATTGACCTTTAGTGCTAAGCGAGAGGCGCCAATTGTAAACTTGTTTTTGCCTGCTTTAAAATATTTATCTGCCACCACCTGATATGGTGCGCCCAGCAACACCAAATGTTTTGGTGCTATCACACCTGCGGCAATCGCCCGCACTAACAATTGCCCCCCTAAAGACCAGCCAATGGCCACATCAGGCTCAGCTATATTGGCAGACTGTATGCGATTGAACACCGCCTCTACACTTGTACAATCGCCATATTCTACCTTAAGTGCATTATCTGGTAAAATCGCATCGAGTGATGCTGCATATTGGGCCCATCCGCTAAGAGCTAATACACTCATCTTTTATACTTTCAATTAAATTAGTTATATCATTTTTTTTATGCATAGCATTAAATGTAAATCGCAGCCTGCATCCGTTTATCGGTACTGTAGGCGGGCGAATCGCCCCTACTAAAAACCCCTTATTCTCCAATATTTGCGCCGCCTTTAGCGTAGCCATTTCATCAGGCATTAACAGCGGTACAATTGCTGATTCTGCCAAAGGTAATGACAAGGTTTTCGTAAAGTGCTGTGCATATAGAAGGGGTTTTTCGCATAAATCCGGCTCATGTGCTATAATCTCTAAAGCTTTTATGGCACTTGCCAGTATAGCGGGTGGCAACGCTGTGGTAAAGATAAGGCTTCTTGCAGAAGTTTTTATATATTCTATTACTGCCCGCGAAGCACATACATACCCTCCATAAGCACCTAAAGTTTTAGACAGTGTGCCAATGGTCACATCGGGGCTAACCGTTAGTTTTTGGCCAATGCTATGGGCGCTGTCTGTCATGAGCCATGCGTCATGCTTATTACATAATTTTCGTAGTGAGTTTAGCGGCGCACAATCGCCATCCATGCTGAATATCGTTTCGGTAATTACGAGACAATGACGGTATTGCGAACGATAGGTTTCTAGCAAGCGCGAACAGTCTTCTGCATTGTTATGCGAAAAACGCCGAAGCTTGGCGCCGGAAAGCTGTATGCCGTCCAAAATACTCGCATGCACCAATTTATCAGCAATTACCAAATCTTTTGTACCAACTAACGCCGGTATCACTCCAATATTGGCTAAATAGCCGCTACCAAATACGCAGGCATCCTGCTGAGAGTGATGTGCTGCCAACGCAGACTCCAATACAGTGTATAGCGGGTTATTACCCGTTATCATGCGTGACGCCCCCGCCCCTGTGCCATAGGCTGCAATTGCATCTTGCGCGGCTTGTTTCACTTCTGCATGTTGGCTAAGTCCTAAATAGTCGTTACAACTGAAGCTCACGAGGTTTTGATCCCCTCTATGCGCGGCTCCTTGGGCTGCACGGATAGTATCTACAGTGCGCCGCACACGATTGTTCGCGGCGATACGTGCAATTTTTTCGTTAGCTATTGCGTCTAGGGCTGGCATTTGTGCCTCGGTTAATGCTATAAGTACGCTTTCGCGATATTGAGAAAGGACAGTAAAATGCGCTACGACTGGACGCAAGAAGAAATCGAAGCGTTGTTTGAACTACCGTTTAACGACCTTGTGTTTCGCGCACAAACCATTCACCGTGAACATTTTGATGCAAATGAAGTGCAAATCAGCACATTACTCTCTATCAAAACAGGTGGCTGCCCTGAAGATTGTAAATATTGCCCACAAAGCGCGCATTTTGAAACTCCTGTAAAAGCCGAGAAGCTGATGGATACCGATGCTGTGGTTGCCGAGGCGCGCAAAGCCAAAGCTGCCGGAGCCAGTCGTTTTTGCATGGGCGCCGCATGGCGTAGCCCAAAACCACGCGACATGCCCAAGGTCGCCAAAATGATCGAAGATGTGAAAGCGCTTGGCCTTGAAACATGCATGACCCTTGGTATGTTGGACGAAGACCAAGCACACACTCTAAAAGAAGCAGGTTTGGATTATTACAATCACAACCTCGATTCTTCAGAAGAATTTTATAAAGAAATCATCACCACACGCAGCTATGACGACCGATTGAACACCCTTTCAAACGTGCGCAAAGCAGGTATGAGCGTATGCTGTGGTGGTATTGTAGGCATGGGCGAAAAACGTAAGGATCGCGCAGGGTTGTTGCGCAATCTTTCCACCATGAACCCACATCCCGAAAGCGTACCGATTAACCTGCTCGTGCAAGTAGAAGGTACCGCCCTTAATACAGCATTGCAAGGCGAAGCAGCAGTGGATACATTTGAATTTGTACGCAGCATTGCGGTGGCACGGATATTAATGCCCCGCTCCCATGTACGTTTGTCTGCCGGACGCGAAGATATGCCAGAATCTACACAAGCACTATGTTTTCTGGCAGGTGCAAACTCAATTTTCTATGGCGAGAAACTTCTTACCACTGCAAATCCCGAAACAAATAGCGATATGCAGCTTTTTGCTAAGCTTGGATTGCGCCCTGAGGGCGGCAAGTTTCCGGAGCAAAATACTGACAGCCCTGCTTCGTCTTGCGCCAGCACTTGTCATGCACATGAGGACGCAGCAGCGTAGCCCCTATGGCAGATATACCCTCTAATTTATGGCAACACCCGCTGCAAAAGCATGTGTGGCGGCCATATTCGCAAATGCAGACCGAGGCTTTACCTCTAAAGGTCGTGCGTACCGAGGGAGTAAGACTTACACTTGACGACGGCAGAACACTGATTGATGGTGTGTCATCGTGGTGGACAGCGTGTCACGGCTACAACCATCCACATATTCTGGCCGCTGTAGAAACCCAGCTTCGGCAAATGCCCCATGTAATGTTTGGCGGCTTAATTCATGAGCCTGCTATACAGCTATCAGAAAAACTCATTAAAATCGCTCCACAAGGCATGAATCGTGTCTTTTATTCAGATTCCGGCTCTACAGCCGTTGAGGTGGCCATGAAAATGGCGTTGCAGTATTGGCAGAACAAAGGCAAGCAGAAAAAAGATAAATTTGTGTGTTTTCGGCGGGGCTATCACGGTGACACATTTGGCGCTATGTCAGTGTCTAACCCTGATGAATCCATGCATAAAGCATTTCGCAGCAATGTATCAAAACAGCTCGTACTGGATATTCCACTAGATGAATACGGCCTAGCGGAGTTTCAGGAAATGATGCAAGGTATTGGCAGCATGGCCGCAGGCGTAATTATAGAGCCGCTCATGCAGGGTGCGGAAGGAATGAATTTTTATGGCGCAGATGTTTTGGCTGCAATTTATGCTGCTGCCAAAGAAAATGACATGCTGTTTATTGCCGATGAAGTGGCCACGGGCTTTGGCCGTACCGGCCTGATGTTTGCCTGCAATGAGGCTGGTATTACCCCCGACATCATGTGCGTTGGCAAAGCACTCACCGGAGGCGTGGTTCCCATGGCCGCCACACTAACCCGCGAAGAAATTTTTGAAGGCTTCCTTAGCGATAATCCCGAACGTGCGCTAATGCATGGCCCCACCTATATGGCTAATCCTTTAGGTTGCGCGGCAGGCATTGCATCGATTGAGTTATTCGAACAAGAAGACCGACTCGCACAAGTAGAAGCTATTGAGCAGCAACTTTGTGATGAACTAGCGCCCTGCAAAAAAATAAATAGCGTTAAAGAAGTACGTGTTAAAGGAGCTATTGGCGTAGTAGAAATGGAAAGCGATACGCTGGATAAAAACTGGCTCAGACAGCGGTTTATCGACAAGGGTGTGTGGGTGCGCCCCTTAAAGAATATTATCTATATAATGCCGCCACTCGTTATTGATAGCAAAGATCTGCATCGCTTGACGCAGGCGATGCTAGAGGTTATCACAGAATACAGCGCACGCAAAGATACTTAAACCAATATGTTAATAACAAGCTTTAAGGCATTATGATACAAGCACTGTTCTTAGAATATGCCTCATCGCTTCATATGTGGGTCACTTTTGGCCTTATTGTGGTGGCGCTGGTATTATATGCCATGGAAAAAGTGCCGCTTGAGCTGACTTCTCTTGGCATTTTGACAGCGCTGATGTTGTTCTTTCACTTTTTTCCGCTTCGTGGTCCTGATGGCAATATCATGCTTAATCCCGAGCGATTGCTGCTTGGTTTTTCTAATCCCGCGCTAATCGCTGTGCTGGCACTGCTGGTGCTAGGACAGGCCGTTGTGCGTACCGGATCACTCAATGAGGTTGCAAATATTATTTTACGTATTTGCCGTGATCATAAGATACTGGCCATTGCATTAACATTATTCACCGTGGCATTTATTAGCCAGTTTCTCAATAACACCCCCGCTTGCGTTATTTTTATGCCTATTATGGCCGCCATAGCTAAACGGCTTAATCTTTCGGCCAGCAAGGTTATGATTCCGTTGTCCTACGCTTCAATTGTTGGAGGCATTACCACATTGGTAGGCAGTAGTACAAACCTGCTAGTATCGGGTGCGTTGGTAGAAATGGGACGCCCTGCCCTGGGATTTTTCGAATTTGCAGTTCCTGGTGCGGTGATTGCTGTGGTTGCCCTCACCTATATCATTTTTGTATTGCCAAAAGTACTACCCAACCGTGCTCCGCTTGCAAGCGAATTGGTTGGTGGCGAGAATCGTCAGTTTGTCGTGCAGCTGGATGTGGTGGACGATTCACCCATGATTGGCATGTCGCTCAAAGATTCCAAGCTTTTTGATACACCAGACGTCCACCTAAAAATGGTACATCGCGGGGAACACGCCTTTTTGCCACCATTTGACGATGCGCTCAAAATCAAATCCCATGACATTCTTATTGTATCCGCTCCGCGTGCTGCTATCTCTACGATGTTTAGCGGCAATTATTCGCATATGTTCAAGAAAGTGCAGGAATTTGAAGCACGCGATGAAGATGAAAAAACCAATAAAGGCGACACAGTACTCGCAGAGATCGTAATTGCACCGGCCTCGCGCATGATTGGTCAAAATGTAGAGCAAATTGGCTTTATTCATAATCTGCATTGTGTTGTGCTGGGCATTCAGCGCCGCTCGCGCATGATTACCTCGCGGATGACAGAAATACGCCTCGCCGCTGGCGATGTATTGTTGGTTATGGGTAACACCGAAGATGTGCTGGCACTTCGTGAAGGGGGCGATGTGTTGGTAATGGAGTGGTCTACCGAAGAGTTACCCTCCCGCACCTATGCGCGCCGCGTAAATGTTATTTTTGCTGGTGTTGTGGGGCTTGCAGCTTTTGATATTGTGCCCATTCACATTTCAGCATTATTAGGCGTGATGGCGGTTATTTTAACCGGATGCATCAATTTACGCCAATGCATGCGCGCATTAAATGCACAAATTGTGTTTTTAGTCGCCGCCGGATTGGCACTCAGCACAGCACTACAGGTTACGGGGGGCGCATCATTTTTAGCTGAACACATGATCGATATTATGGATGGCTTCAATCCTGTGCTGGTTATGGGGGAAATGTTTATGCTGATGGCATTT
>JAKUPQ010000081.1 GCA_022450665.1 Alphaproteobacteria bacterium
TTCACCGGAGACACCAGCATTAGCAGCGCAGCCGCAGCACTCCCCGCCTTGCGCGGCTACGGCGAAGTCACCGACCTGCAAGTAGCCATGACCAACGATGCGACGCTGCTGGGGCTAGTGGATGACGTGGTGGCGTTGGGAAGTGGAGTGAGTCTTGACACCATCACCGCCGACGTGCCGGATATTTTGTTCCGTTGGGCAGGCGTGGACAGCGTAGCCGCAACCTCCATGGGCAACGGGGCGTTCGATCAGCAAAAATTGGCGTTTTTAGAGAAATATTTTGGCTATGAACTCACTCCGCGCGCTAATGGAGTGCCAGAGGAAAATAACATCAATGAGCTGGTGGAAAGCTGGAATGATGTAATAGGTAAAACCGCAATTCGTTTGGCAGCGCAAGGGCCGTTGGCAACGGTGCTTACCGGCGTGGGGTATGATATTGATCGCGACCATCTGATGCTTGACGATGCAGACGCACTGGCGGGGCTTTATGCCAGCGTGTTTGGCCAATTATCCGGCACAGCAAGCACCGCCGAGAGCGAGTGGGACGCGCATTGGTCGCCGATTCTGATCGCACTGCACGACAATCTCAAGCGCGAAGATGCAGTAGACGTGAAGCCAGATTATATTGTGCAGGCATTGGTGCAGGCGTTGGATAGCGCCACCCCCGCCATTGGCCTGACAGAGCTTGCCGACGGGCTGGGCATCGCTAATTTGCACATTGGCAGTGCCAGCGGCGAAGTGCTTGCACGTGCCGGAAATGAGCTGAACCTCTATGTAGGCAATGGCGGCGCAGATACGCTCGATGGCGGCACCGGACAAGATGTGTATATATTCGGCAATGATTTTGGCACTACGGTAATCGAAGATGTAGATGGCGCAGAAAATGGCGACCGTATCCGCTTCGCTTTCCATAATGCCAATGATGTAACCATGCGTATGGATGGAGAAGATTTGCTGATTGAAGATATCGCCACCAGCGGAAGCTTACGCGTGGTTGATCATTTCGCCAAGCCCATTGTGGGCGCCGGAGGTCTGATACTGAGCCCAGATACCAGCATCGAGGAAATCCAATTCGCAGACGGCACCATTTTTGAAGCGATAGATGTTGCGGCGCAGGTTGGCTTGGGCACCAGCGGTAATGATACCATTACAGGCTCGGGCACACCTGACCAAATCGAAGGGCTTGAAGGCGATGACTTGCTTTTGGGCGGCGATGACGGGGATATGTATTACTACACCGCCGGCCATGGCAACGACACAATTGTTGATGATATGACCAACCCGTACATAAAAGGCGCAGACGCACTGGTGATTTCTGGTGGCATTACAGCAAACGACCTAATTTACAGCCGAGTTAATGATAGTGATGACTTGACGATCAGTTTTGACGGGCAATCGGGAAGTATTACTATTAAAGATCAATTTTATTACACCCCTCTAGGCTATCAGGCAAATCTTTCGCTAAATAACAGGGTTGAAACGATATTCTTTGAGCAAGGGCAGGCGCTTAGTTGGATAGACGTGCAGGATGCCACGTTACAACAATCCTTCACGGAAAATGACGATATTAGTTATGGTTTCGGTATCTCTGAAACATTTATCGCTACCACCGGAAACGATACGCTGATTGGCTTTGATGGTGGCGATAGCTATCATTTCGGCATAGGAAGTGGCGCCGATGTGATTCAGGACAGTGCACGCTATCCGGAAACCTTTATCAGCGGACTTATTGACTATAGCTGGGCCGATGATGATTCGGTAGTTTTTGCAGAAGGCATAGCCGTTGAAGATGTGACGTTTTCTCGCACCAGCGCTGCTGAAGATTTGTTGATAGAAATCGCAGGAGAAACCGACACCCTGACCATTGAAGGCCAGTTTGATGGCACAAAACTCGATATTTTTGACCTACTCGGTATTGCATGGTTTGACCGTGTGGAAGAGTTTTGTTTTACGGATGAAACCGTGCTGACCTGGCAGGATGTGTTGGCGGAGGTAACCGCTGGCGATTCAGGTAATAACAGCCTGTGGGGCGCGATGTATGAGGATACACTCGAAGGCAAAGCCGGAGACGATTATCTTTCGGGTGGGGATATGAGCGACGTTTATGTGTTTAATGCCGGTGACGGGCAAGATGTGATTGAAGATGGTAAAACCAATATATTGCTTGAAAGTAATGATAAAATTGTATTTGGCGCAGACATTACAGTAGCCGATACGATATTCAGCCGTATTGCTGGCACCAAGGATATGTTGATTAGCTTTAACGGTTCGACTGACAGTATCACTATTAAGAACCACTTTAATATTGCAGAAACCGGCGTATTTGGCGCACATGAGTGGGACCGTATCGAGCAGTTTGAATGGAGTGACAGCACGGTAAAGCTCTGGGATGAAATAGCACAAGATGTTATTGCCGCTGCCAGCACGGTTGGAGATGATACCATCGAGGGAACTCATCAGGACGACACTATTGAAGGCGGCGCCGGCAATGATTCTATGGATGGTGGTAATGGCTCCGATTCGTATTTCTTTGAATTGGGCGATGGACAAGACACTATTAATGATCATGGAGAAAATGTTTTTGCCGGTAACAATGACCGTTTGGTGTTTGGAGCGGGCATTGCACCGAATGATATTACCATCGAGCGCCTCGGTGAGAATGATGTCCGTCTAAGCATAGACGGAACCAGTGACAGTATAGTTATTCAAGGACAATTCTATTATACTACTATTGCTTATAGACCCACGGAAATTGAAACTATCGAATTTGCCGATAGCACCGTATGGACAGCGAATGATTTGCGCCTGAATTACCTGCAACAAGTAAGTACCAGCGGGGCGGATATCATCGAAGGATTCTGGACAGACGATGCAATTGAGGGCGGTACGAGCAATGATACGCTACGCGGCGGCGATGGTTCGGACACCTATAGCTTCAGCTCTGGTTTTGGACAAGACGTAATAGAAGAAGCGGTAATAAACGTAGTATACGACGATTTCGATAGGGTGATATTTGACAGCACCATCGACAAAGCGAATGTAAGTCTCTCACGCAGCGGAGACAACCTTACCCTCACTTTCGCTGGTTCCAGCGATACCCTCACTATTATCGACCAGTTCCATCACAGTGCATGGTTTGATGGATGGCAGGATATTGAAAGCTTTACTTTCAGTGATAGCACCGCGTGGACGGCAGTCGATATACGGCAGATGTTGATAGACGAGGCAAGCACCAGTGGTAACGACACGATCACAGGCTTCTGGAACCCTGATGTAATCGAGGGTGGCAGCGGCAATGACATATTACGCGGTGAAGGTGGAGGGGATACATACCGCTTTGCAAGTGGATTTGGCAATGATGTAATTCAGGAAAACTTCGTCACAGTATATGAAGATAACCCGGACACGGTGCAGTTCCTTGATGCGAATCTGGCCGATGTCAGCTTTGTTAAAAATGGCGATGATCTGGAGATATCTATTTCTGGCTCTACAGACACCTTGACTATCGAAGACCATTTTCTTGGATCTAGCTATTTTTTCCATCGTGTGGAATTCTTTAAGTTTGCAGATGGCACAACGATTGATGCAAACCTTGTGACCCAGCAATCTATTTCGGCGCAATCCACCAGCGGCAATGACACGCTGACCGGTACGAACGGCAATGATTATCTCGACGGCGGAGCGGGTAACGATACGCTTGCTGGCGATGATGGCTCGGACATTTATCATTTTGCCGATGGTTTTGGCACCGACATTATTAATGAATATATTGGTAATGTGACCATAGCGGACAATGACCGTATTCAGTTTAGCGGTAGTCTGACCTCCGATCGGGCTGTGTTTAGCCGTAGCGGCAACGATCTCACCATCAGTTTTTCGGGTGTAACAGATAGTGTCACCATCGAAGATCAGTTTTCGGGCTTATCTTATTATGATATCGAGAGCTTTATTTTTGCCGATGGAATAATGCTTTCGGATGGCAATGTGCGCGAGCTATTGATTGCGAATGCGCATACCAGCGGAAATGATAGCATAACTGGCTTCAACGCCATTGAAGATGTATTTGCAAATGGTGCAGGTAACGACACAATGGAAGGCTTTAGCGGCTCGGATATGTATCATTTCGGCGTCGGTGACGGGCAGGATACTATCATGGATTATGCCGCAACAGCGAATAATCCGGATAGTATTATATTTGGCGCAGGTATCATGGCGAGTGATTTAGAGTTAACAGCTAATTATTGGGATATGACCATTGCAATTCGCGGTACTACAGACAGTATTGTCGTAGAGGATCAATACTTCACAGAATATTTTGGTATAGAAAACTTTGAATTCGCAGATGGCAGTAGCATGACACGTATCGAAATGCACGATCTGCTGCTATCCAGCCAGACCACCAGTGGTAATGATACCATGATGGGCACAGAAGACCCCGACTATATGTATGGCGGCGCGGGCGATGATTTGATTAGCGCTGGCGGAGATGCAGACACCTTACGAGGCGGTGCTGGCAACGATACGCTCGAAGGCGGCTGGGATAATGATGTTTATCAATATGCACTAGGTGATGGCGATGATGTTATTACGGATACCGCAGGTAGTGACAGCCTGCATTTTCTGGGCGAAGTCACTCTGGCAGATGCCTCGTTTGAACGCGTGGGAGATTATGGCGTAAGAATCAGCATTGCAGGCGGTGGAAGCATTACCAATACCCAACAAGATTATTCGACCTACGGCATTGAGGAAATCGTATTCCAAGATGGCAAATTAACCGCCACCGAAATGATGCAACTGGCGGATGCCTCGGATACTATCAATGGACTTTCTGCTTCCGAAGAGCTGTATGGTACAGCAAATGCAGATAATATATATGGTAATGGGGGCAATGACACCCTGCAAGGAGCAGATGGAGATGATACGCTCGATGGAGGGGTAGGCGATGATGTGCTATATGGACAAATTGGAAATGATAGCTTATCAGGCGGTAATGGCGCCGACTCTATTGAAGGTTCTACCGGTAACGATACGCTAATTGGCGGCGCAGATGCAGACACTTTAAAAGGTGGCGTAGGTGCAGATATCTATAAAATTTCAAACGCTGAGCATTCTAATAATGCCATTGGTGTGGATTTGATTTTAGGGTTTAGCCTATCAGAAGGCGATAAGCTCGACTTCACTGGTATGAATTTCTCAGACATTTTGCAAGGTGAAGGCTTGGCAGAAGGCACTGCGCTGGAATATTATTTTCAATATAACGATACCTATATTGTCAATGCCGATGACAGCTTTAAGTTGCGAATTGATGGTGAGCATGCGTTGACATTGGCTGATTTTATCAGTGTTGGCCCAGATTATACCATCACCCACAATGGCGCTAATGGCGATGATTCTCTGGTCGGCGGTAGTGGAAACGACGCATTCGACGGCAAAAAAGGTCAGGATGTGATGCGCGGATTTGCGGGTAGCGATACCTATTATTTTGACCATTTGGAAGATTCCAAAGATAGCAATCCTGATGTGATCCTGAACTGGGACAACACCGATGTGATTGATGTGAGCTACCTTGGCTTCACTGGCATCCAAACGGGAGCAGCTAATGGTAGCATCTTAGGCTGGGCCGTGAGTGGCAGCTACACAGAAATATACGATAGTGGTAAGTTCACCATACGTATCCATAACAGCACGGCATCGGGAACCCCCGCGCCTACTGCGAATAACTTTATCTTTGCGGATGGTGCTGGATTCAGTGATGAAAACTATAGTGGCACCAGCGGAAATGACACTTATACTGCAGGACTTGGCAACGATAGCTTAAGCGGCGGTGATGGAGATGATGTACTAGAAGGCGGCGGAGGACATGATTATATGGTCGGCGGTAATGGTAATGATACATTGCGCGGCGGCGAAGGAGATGACACCTTGTTCGGTGAAAACGGCTATGACCGTCTAGAAGCTGGAGCCGGAAACGACACGCTTATCGCAGGAACCAATAAAGACTGGCTGGTAGGTGGTGTAGGTGATGATACCTTCATGTTTTTTTCCAACAGTCACAGTAGTGATGTACAGCCCGATACTATCTCCGATTTTATGCAGGGCGAAGATATCATCGATATTTCTTCACTAGGATATACCGGCATTCAGGCGGGTGCCGCCAATGGCACGGTGCTTGGCTACTCCTTCACCACTGAAGCGGGCAATGATGTTACGCTCATCGAGGCAGACTTAGCAACAGGAACACTCAAGCTATTCCTGATAAACGAAATCAGTCTCACGAGTAGCGATTTAGTATTTAGCTAAAAAATGAAAAGATAATGATGGCACCAAAGATGGTAACACCTTGACGTGAGTGGCAACACAATCATCGAGCTGCTGGCAGCGATTCCAGTATTGAGCTTAGCGGAAATGTGGAGCTGAGCGATTCGGACTTTGTGTTTGTGCGAGTGCGTTAATGGTAGGATTGCTAGCATTAACCCCTTTGACAACCACTAGCTATAAGGGCGGCGAACTGGTGTACCGTCATGGTGTTGGCAACGATAGCAGGACTGCCGCCATAGGAACCCAGCTTTCGTTTGTAGCCGATCTGTGCTTTGAGCTCGGCATCACGCATGAGACGTGCAGTACGATTCAGGCTCAATGACTCCCCCAGACAACGCAAGTCATCATGGATTTTGTGGTATCCGTAGACACAGCCGGATTCCAGCCATGCCTGCTTTATCAGGCCGGTCAGTCGCCTGCTATCTTTCGCCCGCTTGCTGAGCGGCACCCTGAGCCATGCATAGAACCCGCTGCGCTGTACGCGCAAAACACGGCACATAGCGCAAACAGAAAAAACCGAACGATGTGCCTTGATAAAGGCGTACTTCAGTCGGCATCCCTTGCGAAGTACGTCGTGGCTTTTTTTAAGATGTCGCGCTCTTCTTACCCGCGCGCCAGCTCTGATTTTAGGCGCCGTATCTCTGCGGCTTGCTCGCTATCCTTCTGCTGATCCTTGACAGGCTTATGATAAAGCGTAATCCATGCGTAAAGCTATTTAACGCTTATCCCAAGCCGCTCTGATACCTCGCTGACTGCATAAACTTGAGAAAGATAAGCCGAGTTGATGTGTTCTGACTAAGTGTTTTTGAAGGCGTTTCCCTAATAATTCCCTGTTACTTCTTGTTGCGAAGCAACATGCTGATTGTCTGTGTGTAAGGAAATGCAGGCGTTTGCCGCGATTTATAGTTAGTGATGCAGGTAAGTTTCCCTGTTAATTTAAGAAATTTCCCTGTAAAAGCGGGGTTATCAGGGAATTTGGAGCCGAATGCTGACATTACGAGTTCTACACCAAAATCACATTTTATCCTTACATAACAATAACTTAACTGACACAAAGAGTCGCGCTGTGTGCGCCGCTGCGCGCTGGCCAATGTGCTTGTGATCCTTATTCAGAGCCGGTTTCGAGCCATTTATGGCGGATTCTTGCCGCCAAGACTCAAACCGCAAATTTCCCCAGACCGCACGGCTCAGTATTTGGCGATGTATGGTGGGCAGTGATGGGGGAATTTGGCTCATAGGATGCCGGGTCTGGAGGCTAAATCAAGACGCGAAGCCAAGCAGCTTGCGTTGGGCGTTCCAGCAGATGGGCAGGGTGATGGTGCGGAAGGTGGCCATGGAAAGATCTGCTGGCTGGGTGCCGTCCAGAATGGCTGTCATGATATCGGGCGCCAGCATCATCATGTGCAGTGCACGGGTGAGATACCGATAATCCACCCCTTCGCGTTTGGCCAAGATACGCTGATCCAGCTTCGGATCATCCTGCAGCATGTACTGCCAGCGGAATCCTTGGCCGAGTGCGGTGCGCAGTGGCTCGCTATGGCGACTGGCGCGATTGGCGTAGATGGCGTTCTTTTTGGCGAAAGATTGGTGCAGCTGGATTTCAAGGTGGTTGGGTTTTTGGGTGATGTCGACTGCGGGCAGGGTATCGGAGTCAGGAAGAGTCGCGGGCGGCAATGCCGTTGCCTGCAGCAGCGGTTCCACATTGTTCACTGTCAGATTAATCCACGTGGCCTCCTTGCCAATGGTGATTTTGCTGATGAGGGGCTGGAAGATCTGTGCTGGTTGATGCAGAGCAGCTTGTGCCACTGTACTTGCTGCTCTTCATTGAGAGCAAGTTGTAACACCGTCTGCGGATGCCGGAGTGTGCAGAGAATGGCTTTCTCGATCAGAGCTGCGGGCAGGCGGTTCTTATCGTGTGAGACATAATAATGATGGCGTTTGTTATTGGCCTTCTCCGAGAAGTGACAGCGGTACTTCATCCCTTCCACATCATAGAGTTTGCTCTTCAGCAACAGACCGGATGGGTTGTAGCGGGCTTCCTTGCTGCGTGCTTGCTGGTGGATTAATGCGCGTGCTTCCTCCCATTTGGACGCATCGATAATCGCTGCGTGCTGACCGTCCTGCAATTCGTCACGATGATGGGTTTTGCCAATATAGACGGGGTGTTTGAGAATGGCATACAGCACATTCTCTGTGAGGGGCTTGTTTGCAATGCGCAGGCCGTCTTTAGTTCGCTTGTGGGTTATGCCTTTGGCGTGCAGTGTAGGCAGGAGCTTGGTGACCGACTTATGTTCGAGGTAGCCAGCAAATATCTCACGCACACACTGTGCTTCTGTTTCATTCACCACCAGTTTGCGCTCAATCACGTCATTGCCCAGCGGTACTCTCCCGCCCATCCACATGCCCTTCTTCTTAGAGGCGGCGAACTTGGCACGGATGCGCTCTGCTGTGACCTCTCGTTCGAACTGGGCGAAGGACAGCAGCATATTGAGCGTGAG
>JAKUPQ010000082.1 GCA_022450665.1 Alphaproteobacteria bacterium
GCCCGGGCTACGTTCGTCAATTAATATGAGGGTGCGTAGCAAAGGATAGTCGTTGGGCGCGCTTTGTGAAACATGCTGACTAACAGCGCGCATAACGCTGGTTTGATTGCTGCGGCGCGAAGAAATCCATATATCTGCCAGCTGATTTTCGGGCAGGCGGGTAAGGCCGGATTTCTCACGCAGCTCGTGGAAACGCTCAGTATTACCGTTAGCTGCGGCCATATACATCAAATCGGGCAACAGCATTTCGGGCAGTTCGTTGCGCTCATAGAGTGTGCTTAGCAAGCGATATGCATCATCCTGATGGCCTTCGGCTACCATTACCAGCAAATAAGAATGAAGCAAGTCGGGCGAAGCATAAATTTCTTCATCGGGTATGGTGGATAAAATAGTGCGCGCATGAGATGGAGCGCCCTGATAATGAAGCATATCCACTAAAAACGCAGTTTCTTCGTCGCTGGAACGTCCCATTTTGCGCCAGTTTTGTACAAGTTCAACCGCCTGTTGTTCTTCGTCCATCTCTAGCAATGCATTGGTATGTGCGACAGCATCTTCATAAAGATATTCTTCGGGATGCTTAGTAAACAAATCTTCTGACAAACGCGCTACGTTGGCAAAATCTTTATCAACCGAATAAAAACTTACCAAGTCGCGGATGGTTTGTGGATTACTGCCTTCTTCTACTTCGTATAAGCGCTGAAGCGTGATCTTTTGCTGTTCAGTTTGCTGGAAGAAATTATACAGTTGCGACATTTCTGTTAACACAACCGGATCTTTCGTGCCTTCCGCACGCGCCTCCAAAATGGCCATATAATCTTCATAGCGTTGGGCGAATTGATATAATTGTCCAAGCTGTTTGAGGGCGGTGGTATCTTGTGGATTTTCTTCTACATAAGTTCTCAGCACTTCGATAGCGCGGTCAATATTGCCGGTATTGGTATGAATACGCACCAATTGCTGCACTACGTCTACACTGTGATCGCCATCACGGAACCGTGCTTCAAAGAGCTGTTCGGGATCATTATAGTTATAATCGCGCACTTCCATGCGTGCCACATCCGCTTCTTCGGGCAGCAACCAGTAACCTACGGCAAAACCTGCTACCGTGAGTACACTTGCAATCAGTATTTCCTTACGTACCATATTACTGTGCCGCTTCTTTCAAAGTTATGCGAATATTCACTGCAGTGGTGGCATCTATGCCATCAAAAACCAGCGTAATAACATTATTTTCACTTGCCGCAAGGGAGTGGATTGGTTCACCGTTGTTAGGAGTGATAGTGGCTCTATACAGGCCATTCACCGGCACACGCCATTGCATTTCTCCTCGTCCATAGCCCTGAGCCATTAGGTCGATAGACGTCTCAGACTGCCCTTTGGCAGAAAGAATATTCCAGCGGCTACTGGAAAGCGATAATTTAGCCGGAATGTGATCCGAGGGGCTATGTACAAGAAAAAGCTCTGGTTTGTCAATAGCTGGATTTAAGAAAATATACATATTTTCCTGATAAATACGTGAGCCCAATACCCCTTTAGAGCGCTGTAAATCTACGCTCATACGGTTTTTTCCTGTTAAGGCTGGCGAGGCAATTCGAAAGGTTTGCAATGCTCCGCGATCATGGATAATCCAGTGGTTATAGCCAACGGGCTCTATGTTGGCACTGTAAAATCCATTGGCAATTGCAGCATATTGTGACGTGACCAAAGGTATTAATTCGTGTTTGCGCGCATAAAGCATGATTTCTTTTAACGCTTTCAAGCTGCCCGGGCGTTCGCCGGAATAGGAATGAAAATATACGTTAAATGGTGCCAGGCGAATAGGTGTTTCGGTATGGCGAACGGTTTCAATCAAATAGCGATAACCAAAAAACCGCTCCGACCACAGGTTGGTATAGGTATTTTCATTGCTGGCGGTAGAATAGATTTGCAGTTCATCTCCCATGCGAATGCCTATGGGATAAAGCGTGCTATAAGAAGGGTATTCTGCATCATAGCGGGATTCGCCGCCATTAATATTAAACATACCGGCTTCGCGGGTTTTGCGCAAAAATCGTTCATACGGACTGGTATTGCCCGACCATTGCATGAGCGTGACCTTCTTACCTTCCGGTGCTAAGCTTTCGATTACCTTATTCGCGCCATAAATTTCATTTTCTTCGTCAAAAGGCATGCAATTAAAGCTGCGCGGCACATCATACATTTCCAGCAATTCGCGCATTTGCGCTTCTTCTGAACGATCTATCATGGGGCTTTCTTTAAGTTCGGCAATAGAGGGGGTGTTGCTGCCATCATGTCGATGCAACTTTTTCTTGCCACTCAGCAGCGAAGTGTAATCTTGCGAAAATAAACCGGCAGGCTTGGGAAAGTTTGAGGCAAAATCTTTTTCTTTTTCTGGCGAATAGTCTTTGAAAAACTGCCAATAGAGCGGATGTGTGTAGGTGTGGCTTGCTACTTCAACATTGGGTAGTGCAAGGGCGTTGCGTGCAATTTCACGGCTTAATTCACTGCCAAAGCAGTTATCGGCTAGATCGCCTGCAACTAAACCCACACTGAATGCAAAGTCGGAATAGGGTTTAAGAATTTCTTCGAGTATGACTTTAGAAGAAAACTGATTCTTGTAATTTTCCACATGAGTGCGGTTATTCCAGCCATCGCCGTCAATATGGCTATAAAAAATACGACGGCCATTATGGGTGGTGACATCGGGAACAGGGTATAGTGGCGGGTTCAGTGCGCGCTGTAAAAAAGTGAACGGATTCAGATACCATGCGGAGATGGTATTGTCGTTCACTTGCTGTTCATGATAGACATAGCCTGAGGCGGCATACCCCCCTTGCGGGCCGGTCATTACCACATCCGCATACTCGCCCGGAGCGCCAATGCCCACCGATAATCGCATATGCGATGTGCCCGCACTTGTGGCAACCAATTGCCCAAATGGTGCCAGCGGCGGAGTTAAACGACGCTCAAAATCTACTAACTCAGCATCACGGTGGATAATTTTGCTTTTATAAGTCAGCGGATACCATACACCATTATCGCGCACGCCCATGCGCTCATAAATATATTTCAGATCAGCAAGGCTCTTTTCGCTTAAACTGTCTTGGCGACCAATTCCAAGGTTTTCTAATACAATTAATCGCTTGCCACTGCGAAGGCTGTCTGCAAGCCATTGCAAAAAGGCCTCTCTCTCGGGGATGGGGCCGTGGTGAAACCATATTAATATACCATGTGTACTGCTATCCAGTACAGGCAATGGGTCATTGATGTCATGGTAATCGAGGGTATATCCCAGCCTATTGGCGGGCAGCCCTAAAAACCGGTGAATAGTGTTTGTGCGCAGGTTTTTTTCGTATCGGCTATCGTAAAACGCCAATAACTTGCGTGGTATATAAGCGCTTTCATCTGCATATGCCACTGAGCTGGTGCCTAAATTGCTAACTAACGCACAAGCAAATAAAGTCAGAACAAGCACAACACGCATCATTCCGGCTCCCTATGGTGGCTACCCAAATCATAGGTGGTGACATAAGGATAAAATCCATTGCTGCGATGCTGTGAGTAAACGCGCTTAACCAACGGAATTGTGGATTTTTGAATAGGAATATAATCCAGCGTCATGATTTTAAGGCGCGGGTTAATGCGCGTTGCGGCCTTTAATGTGGTGCTTATCTCATCATACACAGCATTGGGAAAAAACTGCGGGCTTTCCTGATTGGGCTGATAATTCACACGAATGCTTTCGGCAAGCGCGTAATCAATCGAATTCGCCACTTCCGGTAAAAGCGCAAAACCGCGATTCAGCATAATCTTAATATCAGGATGGGCTTTACGGACAGATTGCACCAAATTAACAGCCGCCTTTGACATGCCAGCAAAGCGCTGCGGCTCTATTGTTTCCAAATGCAAGGCGGTATCGATAGTGTCGAGCATTATGCCATCAAATCCTTTTTGCAGCACTTGCGGAATAAGTGTATGGACAAAATATTCCTGCCATTGTGGCTTGCGGATATCAATAACATGATGTGCTGCCCATTGGTCACTGGGGGCAATAAGCACATCCATGGATTGAATGGTATCGAAATAGCTGCGATATTCTTCGGCTTCGCTGGTGCTCAAATAGCCCAGCACAATTTGTCCTTTGGTTTTTTCGCGCATAAATGCCGGTGCGCTGTCGCTGTCGAACACTACAATATCATATTCGGCAAATTCGCTGTAAGGCAAACTGCCGTGGTAGTAGACTGCCCAGCGAAGGGCTACTTTTTCTCGCTGCATAAGCACAAACACCAACACAATAATCATAAATAGCAGAGTGCCGCCAATCAAAAACGTACTGGGCCTCATGATTGCACCACACTGCCATAGGTTTTGCGTAGGCCTTCTTCAAGCTTGCAAGTGGGAGTATAGCCCAACTGGCTTTTAGCAAGACTGTTATCGCAATAGGAAAATTGAATATCGCCTTCGCGGGCGGGGCCGTAATGAATAGAAAATTCATGACCGGATATAGTGCGGATTTGTTCGGCCAGCTGCTTGATTGTTACTGCATTGCAGGTGCCCACATTAAATACTCCGCACTCGATAGCTTTAGCATCAAGTTTTTGCATGGCCACATACAGCGTTTGGACGACATCGTCCACATACACAAAATCACGCGATTGCTGGCCGTTGCCAAAAATAGTCAGCGCTTTTTTTTCTGAGGCCAGTTGCATAAAAATGGATATAACGCCCGAATAGGGTGAATGCGGATCCTGACGGGGGCCGTACACATTGAAAAAGCGCAATCCCGCTGTAGGAATATTATGTATGCTGGTGGCAATGCGCGCATGATTTTCGCAGGACAGCTTGTCTATTCCATAGGCGCTGAGCGGCTTTGCAGGGGCGCCCTCCGATAGGGGGAGCTGGTCGCAATCGCCATATACCGCCGCCGATGAGGCATATACTACAGGGATGTCTTTACCGCTTTGTGCAATACTGTGCAGCAAATTCACCGTGCCGCCAATATTGACCTTATGCGCGTGATACCAAGCGCTTCGCGATAAATCTACCGAGGCTACCGCCGCCAGATGATACACATGATTTACCCGATCCAATAACGGGGTAAATATATTTGCATCGACGATATCGCCTTCAATAAGCTCGGCATTTGCGGGCAGGTTTTCGCGTTTGCCGGTAGATAAATTATCCACAACAATGACTTCTTCGCCTTGTTGTAATAATTTTTCGACCAGATGACTGCCTATAAATCCGCATCCTCCGGTAACCAAACTTGTCATTTATTTGTCACGCGCACTTAATGATTAAATGATTAAGTGGTTATTTATCCGTATAAATCCACAAAAAGTCCATTACTTCTTAGCTCTGTATTGCAACTCATAATCAAAAATTTATACATTGTGGCGTTATTACCACGCAGCTATGTGAAATGCAGAATTCATTAGTGTTCACCGGCAGTTTGTCATAAAACCGTCATTGTACGCCCGTGATACAAAAAGCTATATTAGTGGTTGAAAAACGATTACAGAAGAGTTGATGGCAGAAGAAAAGCAAATTCCAATCATGCTTGCGTTGCAGGGTGGTGGCTCACATGGTGCCATTACGTGGGGTGTTTTAGATCGCCTTTTAGAAGAAGACAGCATCAAAATTGAAGGGGTGAGCGGGGCAAGCGCCGGTGCGATGAATGCGGTGGTTATGGCTTCGGGCTTGGCCAATGGCGGACGCGAAGCAGCCAAAGAAAATCTGGCCAGCTTCTGGGAAGCAGCAAGCGAAGCCGGAGGTGGGAAAATCCCTTCATTGCCTGGTATGCTGGGTAAACTGGTAGATATGTTTGGCGAGGCTCCCCGCGATGCAATGGGGCGCTACATTGCGCAGTTTCAAAAGAATCCGTTAGGACTCAATCCGCTCAAGGGCATATTAGAAGATCATGTGGATTTTGAATCGCTACGTGATACGAGCGAAGGCAGCCCCAAGCTTTTTGTTTCTGCTATGAACCCTAATAAAGCTGAGACGCGCACATTTACCAATGAAGATATTAGTGCCAATGCGGTAATGGCTTCGGCCACACTGCCACAATTATTTCCGGCGCAAAAAATTGATGGCGAGGAATATTGGGACGGGGGGTATCGTAGCAACCCACCCGTAAGGCCATTGGTAGAAGGGTGCGAATCTTCTGACTTAGTGGTGGTGCATCTTAATCCATTCCAGCGCAAGCATACGCCCATAATGCCTATGGATATTATTGGGCGGGAAAATGAACTTCAGTTCAATGCCAGCTTGCAGAAGGACTATGGTCATATCATGGCCGATAAGCAAGCATATCATGATGGAGATCGCAGTGCGCCGCCCAGCCCAACCGCTCAAGTGCGCCTGCATTCGGTGAATGATGACGATATGCTGGATAACTTGCGGCCAGCCAATAAGTCGAAAGTAGATTGGAAGTATATTCAAAAATTGCGCGATATGGGGCGAGCACAGGCTGAACAGTGGATTGAAGAAGTTTTGCCAAAACTGGGCAAAGAATCCAGCTTTGACCCAAGTGGTATTATTGGCGACGAAGTAAAGTTAACTCCGCATTTGTTATCTAAAATGGACAGGGAATTACCGACGTTTGCACAAACTGCCCGGTCTGGTACGGCATTGTCAAGCGGCACGATTGCCGCCGCCCCACAACCTGAAGCGCGGGTATTGTTACATGCGAATGACCCCAAACATATTGACCACGAAACAAAAACAGTGGGGCAAACTGTGGTGGCGCTGGAATGCGAAACCCATGATGGGCAGAGCCAATATCGCATACCAAGCATTCCGGTAGATGCCGATGCACAGGAGCAGCCAACCGATGCCGCCGAGCGACTGATGGCAACATTAAATATTTCTGCCAAGCGTGTAAAGGGTACAGAAGCCATGAGTAGTGGCATTGCATATAATAATGGGCATGCCGCCGGTTCGTATCATACTCAGCATGCCGATGTTTCTGTAGCGGCGCTTAAAAAGCTTGCGGATGGTTATACAACGCCTGAGAATCCGGATGTTACCCTTGAGATAATGTCGCTAAGCGAGGCAAAAGCCCTGCCGAAATCCAGCTTCCCCCAATTCCGTGCGCATGAAGCGATTGAAGAACTCTCCGAAGAGCTTGGTACCAAAAAACGCCAGAGGCAAATGGTATAATATAGTTTGTTTGGCAATTAGTCGGCGCAGCGTAGCACATACACAATATAACCAACGTAATAGCCGTTATAGTTAATGGCTTTGGGTTATTCTACCTATATATAAGGCATATGCGTGCGCGCGCGCGAGGGGCAAGTTTTCATGTAATAACAGTGGAAGAACAGTTGTTGCGCCCGCCTGATAATACACCGAGGAAACAGGGGAGATGATAGGCTGTAGGTCTATTTGCAGGAATGATGCTTATATGCTGGCTGCTCTGATTTATAAATCAAAGAAAATCAGTTCCACTACATGTCTAAAGTAGGTGAAAATAGATGTTGTTGCGCTAGTTTCTCGCTCTACCAGTGGCGGCTTTGTAAACAGCACTTTTATCGCGCTTACCTACGGCCACTACTTGCACCACCACCCGATCATCAAACACTTGATAAACGAGCCTGTAGCCAATTGAGCGTAGCTTGATTTTGTAGCAATCCTTGAGAGTGCTTAATTTGTCTTTGGGGGCTTTAGGGTTTGTCAGGCGCTGTGCCAGTTTCTTCTTGAATTGCTCCCTTACGGCCTTTGGCAGTTTATGCCACTCTTTAAGCGCCTGTTCCAGAAACTCTAGCTCATAGGTCATCGAGTTTCACCGCAACCGCTTTTTGGCCAGCGCGTTTGCGTACCAATTCGGCAAGCTCAATATCTTCCATAGCTTCGAGCAAATGGGCATAGACATCTGCAGGCACACAATAGAAAGCAGGCTTGTTGCGGTTGAGAATTGCAATGGCTTCACCGCCTGCGCTTTCAAGCGTACGCATAGGGTCACTGCGAAACTCAGTGATGCTGGCGGTTATAGACGATAAAATTTGCTGTGCCATGTTGGTTCTCCTAATGTAACTTAATCCAGTATAACCTATCTAAACGTACTTTTAAACTACTTTTAAGTGTACGGGAAGTGGTGGGCTGTACAACACGGGGGAAGTCCATGCTAAGCAGCCCTAGAGAAAGTGGGGGTGTTAAGTCGCTATGAAGCTGCTTCTAATTTCTGTTCATCACACAAGCCAGCCATGATTTGGGCAAAGAACTCATCCCTATGTTTAGGGTCATGGCAAAATTCGAGAGATTTAGATAAGCCACTAGAATAGGCGTAAAGGCATAATTTTATTCTTATGCCAGTAGGTGACGTATCAGAGTGAGATTCGATCTTTTTGAGTAAGCCTCAAGACCGATTATATGCCTGCGGGACTCGTTACATCGTTTCGTGGTTGAGCGTAGGAATTAGATATTACTCGGCGACAAAGGCCATCCTACGGGGTGGCTTTTGTGTGTTTGGGGGAGGGTAAAAAAACCCTAATGTTTACAAGTAAACAAATTATGTTGAAATATTGAGGGGTGATAATCTTCTATGACTGGCTCTCAGTCTAATGGTGCCGCTGGGGTGAATTGAACACCCGACCCCGTCATTACCAATGACGTGCTCTACCACTGAGCTACAGCGGCACTCTTAAATGTGGCCACTATAAAAGCCACAGAGTTTTTGCAAATGCAAGCAAAGATTTTTATTTTCCTGCAATCCGCATTACAATAG
>JAKUPQ010000083.1 GCA_022450665.1 Alphaproteobacteria bacterium
GCATAGATCTCACGCCTTTGCCAACATCGCCCATCACGCGAGGCAATTTTCCTGCGCCAAAGATTAGCAGCACGATCAACAAAATCAGAACCAGTTGCCAAATGCCAATGCTCATTATAAAAACCCTTATATATGCGTATTTAGCCAAAAACTATCATAGTTATAGCGCAAATACAAAGTCTATTAGCCAATACCCACTAACACAAAAATCGCATTGATAATGCTCATCATAGGTGGAACGAGGAATAAATTAAAAACGCTCCAATTTTGCTCTAAAAAATTGCCTGCTAAAGGCACCACAATCAGCAATAACAATAACACCGGAAATCCAAATTTTTCGGTACGTGAAAAAGGGATCGCAAGTTTTGGTGGCAGTATTCCAGCGAGTATGCGCCCCCCATCCAATGGCAACAAAGGGATCAGATTAAAAACGGCCAAAGCCACATTTAAAATTACCGAAAAATCGAGCATCCGCACATGCCACGGCAGCGTTGTTGTGATTTGTTCGGGCAAATCAGCAATGGCAAACTTTAGTGCAATGGCGCTGATGAGTGCCAAAAATAAATTGGTGAGAGGGCCAGCGGCAGCCACCAAAACCATATCGCGGCGCGGCTTATTTAATAGGGCAAATTGCACCGGCACCGGCTTTGCCCAACCAAAAATAAATGGTGCGCCGGAAAGAATCAACACCACAGGCAAAGCAATCGTTCCGATAAGGTCGATATGCTTGAATGGATTGAATGTCACCCTGCCCTCATTATATGCGGTGGGATCTCCACAGCGATGAGCTACAAAGCCATGTGCGGCTTCGTGCAGCGGTATCGCTAGCAACAAGGGCAAGCAAAAAATAATGAAGGCCAGTGGATCAAAATTCATTCCATCAAGCCGTTGCGGCGGTGTTTGCTTCTGTTAAAAACTTTGCCATACGCTGCCTTGCTACCATACCGTCAAATGGGCGATTATTTTTTAAAACGCGCTCTGCACGCAAAGCACGGGCGGCGGCTTCGCTGTTCAAACTATGCACTGCAGTAGAGATTGCGCGCATTTCTTCCATGTTGCCATTACAATGCAACACCACGTCACAACCGGCGGCCAAAGAATCATGGGCAAGCTTTGCAAAATCGCCTTTCAGCGCTTTCATCGACAAATCATCGGTCATGAGCAAACCATTGAAGCCAATTTCTTCGCGAATTAGGGTAATGACATCAGGCGATAATGTCGCCACGCGATAAGGGTCAATGCCAGTATACAAAACATGGGCGGTCATGCCTAAAGGCAGATCAGCCAGTTCTCTGAATGGTGCGAAATCGGTATTTCGCAGCTCTTCGAGGCTGGTGGTCACCTCAGGCAAGTCCAAATGGCTGTCTACAGTAGCGCGGCCATGTCCCGGAATATGCTTAAGAACAGGCAAAACTCCGCTATCCATCAAGCCTTGTGCTGCTTCACGCGCCAATGTTGCAACCCGCTCTGGATCCGTACCATATGCGCGATCACCAATAATATCGTGACTACCCTCTACCGGCACATCCGCCAGCGGCAGGCAATCGACATTAATGCCAAGATACGTCAAATCTTCTGCAATCAAACGGCTGTTCAGATAAATTGCTTCTCCGGCGTGCTGTACATTTTTATCGGCAAGATTTGCCAAGGTACGGGCAGAAGGGTAATCCGGCCAATGCGGTGGGCGCAGCCGCGCCACTCTGCCACCTTCCTGATCAATCAAAATCAAGGCATCGCGATGCGCAACCGTTGCTTTAAGCTCATCTACCAATTGCTGCACCTGTACTGGATTTTCGCAGTTGCGGGCGAATAAAATGAAGCCTAGTGGATTTTCTTTTTCAAAAAACTCCCGTTCTGCGTCATTCAGTGTCAAACCTTCACAGCCATAAATCACGGCTTTGGGCAACTCGCCCTGCTCGTTTAGTGCAATTATGCTCATTCTCTTATTCCTGTAGTGGTTTATTTAACGCTGACAACAAAACATGCTTGTTTATTCTTTTGCAAATATTCGCACACCTTGCGCGCCGATGTTTCTGAATCAAAGGGCCCAATTTGCAAGCGATGATAGGTTTTGCCATTCACATCTGCCGATTGCAACTGATGCTCTTTGGTAGGGAACATGCTGCCATGTGCCGCTTTAATTTTTGTCCATGCGGCTTTTGCATCATCGTGCGAACTAAATGCTCCAAGCTGTGCCATAAACTGGCCTGAGCTTGCAGATTTACCTGAACTAGGCGCTGGCGGCTCCGCTGGTTTTGCAGGTGCAACTGGTGCCTCCGGCTCAATCACTTTAATGGTGTCTTCGTTGGATTTTTCCGAAGCTACAACGGTTGCTTTTTCGGCAGCTGTAGCGGGTGCAACTTCTGCATTCGCTGGCTGAGCCTCTTCTTTCACTGCTTCCCCTTCTTTGATTTCAGGGATTGGTGTAGCAACCGCAGTAGCACCACTAATGGTTTCTACCGGCTCGCGCTGGAAGTCATCTGGATTCACAGGCTCTGGCTGGGCGCGCTCTACTGGCTCTTCAGGTGGAGGCATCAAGCGCTCTGCCATTGGGCGGCCTTCGCCTTTTCCGGCGGCGAGTTGATTATATACCGATTTATCCTGATGCTCGAATTGCAGCCCACCCGGATCTTCGGGTTTTTCTTTATAAGGTTCGGTATTGGCGGCTACCAACGGAATTTCTTCTTCGCTGATTGGCTCCATACTGCTTTGATAGGCATACCATGCCAGAGCGATGAATCCACCCAGTGCCGCTATGACAAACATAATTGATAGCCAGCGCAGCATACCACCTTGGTATTCTTCGTCGCTGTCATATGTTTCATCATCTATATCATCGGTGTTATAATCATCTTCGCGGCTCATATTGCCCAATCCTTTATTGGTTTTGTATTAAATGCAAGCTGTGCATGATGCAGCGTTGAGGCTGCAGCACGCGCCAATAATGCACTGGATATTTGCCCTTGTATAGACTCTTTTTGCATTAAATCCCCATTGTTTTGTTGTCTTTGCAAATGCGTCTTGGCAATTACCAGTTGGGCATACCATTGTTCAAATGGGGCGAAGAAATGCATGAGATTTTTTGCAAACACCGCTTCATCTTCGCTTTGCATAAATTTGTCATGCAGCCACAGCAGGGCAATTGCCAATCGCTCAGAATATGCTGCACTTGTAATACAGCTTTCCAAGCTTTGTGAAATAATTTCAGCGCGATAATAGGCATAACGAATGTTATTCAACAAAGCGTCATGACTGGCGTTGCTGGCATAAATATTTACGGGTGGTGGCAATTGTATTACTTCACAGCTTTTAACAACAAATGCTTTTTCAAAAGTAACATTAATGCAGCGCGCCAGCGGAACATAGCTGGCAATCAAAATTTCTGGTTGTTCCTGTAGATATTCGGTGCATTGCTGCAAATCTCCTTTGGCCATCAACACAATATCCGCCTGATGCGCATAGCGGTTTTGTGGCAGCTTAATGGCCGCTTCCTTAACATCTGCATTGGCATGCAAGATAGCATAGAGCCATGTGATGGGGTTGGATACCATCAGGTAGTGGCTGAAAGGTCGAATAAACGACGATGTTCATCTATTGCAAAACGATCGGTCATGCTGGCTATAAAATCGGCCACAATTACGGCGCATTGCTGGCTGTTGGCAGAATCTACCTGCATACGCCATTGGGTGGGCAAACATTCTGGCTCGCTATGTAAAATGGCAAACAATTCTTTTACCAAACGCCGCGCTTTGCTAGACATGCGATTTACGCGATAATGACGATACATATGCTTCATTAAAAACGCTTTTAACTCGCGATTATTTGCCAGCATATCACCTGAAAACTCGGCGATGGGTTGGCCTAATGCCCGCACATCATCCACAGTTTTTATACCAGAGTCTGCAATGTTCTGCCGTGTTTGGTTCGCCAGATCTGTCACCATACGGTTGATTAACCGACGGATTCCCTCATGTATATAACGTTGTGGCGGCAAATTTGAATACTGTTTTTCTACTTCTTCAAACACTTCGCGTACAAACGATACCGATTTAATATCGTCAATACTAAACAACCCTGCGCGCAAGCCATCGTCTATATCATGGTTATTATATGCAATGTCGTCAGAGAGGGAGGCAATTTGTGCTTCTATGCGTGGCCATCCATGCAGCTCCAAATCGTGTTGCGCGGCATATTCCTGCATGGCGCGTGGAATAGTGCTAAAATCACCAGCTTTTAAAATTAAGGGGCCATTATGCTTTGCTATGCCTTCAAGGGTTTCCCATGTTAGGTTCAACCCATCAAAATCTGCATAGCGTTGCTCTAGTTTGGTGATAATACGTAGTGTTTGCGAGTTATGGTCAAACCCGCCAAAATTCTGCAATGCGGCATGCAATCCATCTTCCCCTGCATGGCCAAAGGGGGTATGCCCCAGATCATGCGCTAAGGCCAAGGCTTCCCCAATATCCTCATTCAGCGCCAGCATGCGGCAAACAGAACGGCTGATTTGCGAAACCTCAAGACTATGAGTCAAACGTGTGCGATAATAATCGCCTTCGTGATTTACAAACACCTGAGTTTTGTATTCAAGCATACGAAATGCAGTGGAATGTATGATACGGTCGCGGTCACGTTGAAATACCGAGCGAGAGCCACACTCATTTTCGTTAAACAAGCGCCCGCGACTTTTTTCAGGGTGGCAGGCATAAGATGCTAACTGCGAGTCTGGCACATGATTTATATTTAGGATAGTATTCATGCAAGCAAGCTACACCGACCTTGCATCCCCTGCAACCGGATAGTATTCACACAACGCAAAAAACTTGCTATAGTAGCGCAAGAGGATGAACAATGATGAGCAATGAATTGCAAATTTCTGATAGCGCCGCAAAACGGATCAGCGAAATGCTGGCAAAAGAAAAACTCAATCACGGCGCGTTTCGCGTTGCAGTAGAGGGTGGCGGCTGTTCTGGATTTCAATATAAGTTCGCTATTGAGGATAACCCTTCAGGCGAAAACGATATTGTTATTAGTAAAAATGGAGCAAGTGTTGTGGTGGATGAAATGTCACTGGAACTTCTTAAAGGATCACAAATTGATTTTGTAGAAACCCTTGCTGGCGCTGCGTTTGAAATTAATAATCCCAATTCCACTGCCAGTTGCGGCTGTGGCAACTCTTTTTCTGTTATTTAAGATATTATTATGTCAATTTCTACGGTTCGTATCGCTACATGGAATGTTAATTCCATCCGTTCGCGCTTGCATCATTTGTTAGATTGGTTGCAGGGCGAAAATGCGCCCGAAATCATTTGTCTGCAAGAGTTGAAGGTAGAGGATGCTTCGTTTCCGGCGATGGAAATTGAAGCGCTAGGCTATAACATCGCTATTCATGGTCAAAAATCTTATAATGGCGTGGGAATTTTATCGAAATTTCCGCTACAGGATGTTGTTTGCGGGTTGCCTGATAACGCAGGCGACGATCAGGCGCGCTATATTGAAGCCTTGGCCTGTGCAGACGATAAAGTGTTGCGCGTTGCATCGGTTTATGTACCTAATGGAAACGCTGTGGACAGCGATAAGTTCCAGCATAAAATGCGCTTTTTTGATGCGCTCCAGACGCGCATGGCCACCCTTCTTGATTTGGAAGAAATAACGGTTATCGGCGGGGATTATAATATTGCTCCCTACCCTATAGATGTTTACGACCCAAAGAAATTAGATGGTACTGTGTGCTACCACCCTTTAGAACGCGAAAAAATACGCAAGATTTTGCATCTGGGATATTACGATGCATTCCGCATAGAACACCCACAGAAACAAGAGTTTAGCTGGTGGGATTATCGTGCGGCAAGCTGGAAAATGAATCATGGTATGCGTATAGACCATTTATTGCTATCGCCCATGGCCGTGGATTGCTTAGTTGGTTGCGAAACGTTGTTGGATATGCGTGCGGCAGAAAAAGCTTCTGACCATGCGCCAGTGGTATGCAGCTTGGATGTAAGCACGAAAAAACACACCATTGCTGCGTGATTAAACCCGTGCCGCAAGTTGCACTTGGTTGCGGCCATTAGTTTTGGCTTTATACAGCGCCTCATCTGCACGCTTTAATAGCTGCGCCGAAGTTTCGCCCTTGCGCAATTGCGCCGCACCAATGCTCACAGTCATATTCAGGCTGCCAATAGAGTGGCTTACGCGAAACGGTGTGACCTCCACCATCTGACGAATGCGGTCCGTTACCACCGTTGCCGAAAGCAAATCGGTTTCTGGCAGCAGAACAACAAATTCCTCGCCGCCAAAACGTGCAGCCATATCGGCGGTTCGGATGCTTTTCACCACTACTTTTGAAAGGCTTTGTAACACCTCATCGCCCACATCGTGCCCATAGGAATCATTGATAGGCTTAAAGTGATCAACATCAACCAGCATGATACTGAGAGGCCGCCCATGCTTATTAGCTTGATGCACGAGGTTGTCCAAATGTGTATCCATGAAGTGGCGATTATATAAATTAGTAAGCGCATCTGTCACAGAGCGCGAAACTGTTTTTTCGTAACTGGAGCGCAGCGCATCCTGATATTTTTTGCGGCGGATTTGAGTTTTTACCCGCGCCATCATTTCATTGGTATCTACAGGCAGCAGCAAATAATCGTTAATGCCAAGCTCAAGCGCTTTAAGCATTGTTTGAGTGCGGCTTTCATTCACCATGATAATCAGCGGAATATTGCGGGTTTCTTCGCGGCTTTTGAGTAGCGATGCCAAGCGCAAACCTTCAGAGCTGCTCATCTCTGTACTAATCATAATTACGTCATATTCTTCGCTTTTAACACGCTCTTGGGCAAAATCGGCATCCAGCGCTAAATCGACATGATAAAGCTCTGACAACTTATCTACGACCATTTGTGATTGCGCTTGATTATCATCAACCACCAGAATCCGTGATCCGGATACATTGGCAGTGAACATGTTTTGGGTAAGATTTGCGCCGCCAATTTGCGCCGCAGTTTGATCACGCAGGCGCAACTCATCCAGCATCATTTTAATACGTATAAGAGATTTGGTGCGTGCAAAGAAAACAATGTCGTTGAATGGCTTAGTTAAAAAGTCATCGGCGCCTACTTCCAAACCACGCAAGCGATCAGATTTTGAGCTTAGCGCCGTAACCATCACCACAGGGATATGCGCCACCTCCGGATCGGATTTCAGCCGGCGGCAAACTTCAAAGCCATCAATACCAGGCATCATCACATCCAGCAAAATCAGATCCGGATTACGTTCTTTTGTTTTTTGGATTGCCTCAAAACCATCACGCGCAGTTACTACATCGTAATATTCATTGGAAAGCTTAGTTTCCAATAATAATACGTTGGTTGGGCGGTCATCTACTACCAGGATGAGTGCCGTCATAAGCGAGGGATTCCTGTATCGGTTTTTTAGGTCGTAGTATATTCATTTACAGCAAGTTGAACTTGGTTGCGACCATTTTCTTTGCATCGATACAACGCTTCGTCGGCACGTTTATGCAATTCATGGGCGGTATCCCTGTCTTTGCGCAGGTGCGACACTCCTACACTCACACTTAAATTTAAATGTCCTACTTCATGTGTGACTTTGAATTGTGTTTTTTCAACAGATATACGAATACGCTCTGCTACCTCTGCCGCCTCAAAAATATCGGTCTCAGGCATTAGCACCACAAATTCCTCGCCACCATAACGGGCAGCAAGGTCGGCACTACGAATTGCGTTGATAACAATTTTTCCAAGCTGAATCAGCACCTCATCACCCACATCGTGGCCATAGGTATCGTTAACCGGCTTAAATTTATCGACATCTAAAATAATATGCGACAAGGGGCGGTTAGTTTGTATGGCCTGATTCACCATATTATTTAAGTGCGTACCTAAAAAATGACGATTATATAACCCAGTCAAACCATCGGTAATAGCCATATTAATGGTTTGTTGGTAGTTGGATTTCAATACTTCCTGAAATTTTTTGCGGCGAATCTGCGTTTGCACTCGGGCTAATAGCTCATTGGTATCTGGTGGCAACGATATGTAATCGTTTACACCCAGCTCCAGACCTTTAAGCATAATATTACGCTCTTCTTCATCGACCATGATTATCAATGGCACATGGCGCAATTCATCTTTTGTTTTCATATGCATAGCCAAGCGCAAACCGTCAACATCGTTCAGTTGTGTGCTAATTAAAATGCAATCAAAGTTGCCTTCGCTCGCCACTTTTAAGGTATCATCTATTTTGGTCACATGCTCAACGGTATAGCTTTGCGCTAAAGCATCCAATACATAATTCGATTGCACTTGGTCATCATCAATTAGCAATATACGCGAGCCACTAACATCCATAACAAACGAATTCGAGTTGTCACCCAGCACGCCCATTTCAGCACCGGGTTGGTCACGTAGACGCAACTCATCAATCAGGGGTTTGATCCGCACCAGCGAACGCACAC
>JAKUPQ010000084.1 GCA_022450665.1 Alphaproteobacteria bacterium
CAGAAAATCCCGAATTTAAAGATTTGGAAAAAAACACCCCGTATTTTGAAGGTTGTTTGCCGATCGAAGTTATGGCAGAGCGCGGGCGCGAAACCCTGACCTTTGGCCCCATGAAGCCCGTAGGACTAACAAACCCGCATAACCCTACCGAAAAAGCTTATGCGATTGTGCAATTACGCCAAGATAATAAGCTTGCCACACTATATAACATTGTAGGATTCCAAACGAAATTAAAATGGGGGGAGCAAACCCGTATCTTCCGCAAAATTCCGGGATTAGAAAATGCCGAATTTGCCCGTCTTGGCGGCATTCATCGCAATACGTTTTTGAAAAGCCCTGTATTGCTCGATAATGAGCTGCGATTAAAATCTGCATCGCATTTGCGCTTTGCCGGCCAAATAACCGGTGTAGAAGGCTATGTAGAAAGCGCTGCTTGTGGATTACTTGCAGGGCGTTTTGCAGCCGCTCAGCAAGGCGTTAAGCCGTTTACTGCACCACCCGTCACCACCGCATTAGGTGCGTTGCTAAACCACGTTACTGGGGGTGCAGAAGCTGAAACATTCCAACCAATGAATATCAATTTTGGATTGCTTCCCATGCCGGAAGGAAAAGTGCATAAAAAATCGCGCAAAGCATATTATTGTGAACGGGCTTTGGCAGATTTAGACAACTGGCGAACCACTCACATTGCGGCATAACGCGCTGTTTAATACTTTTTGATAATATTCGCCCACCACAGGCGCATAGCACGATAGGCACGGCCTTTAGCCATTCGCCGATCCACAGGATTATAGGCACTGGCTTTGAGTCGCAGCAAAAAATCCTCGGCTTGAATTGCCATATATAGTGGAGGATAGGCTGCTTTTGGCACATCTCTTTTCAATGCTCGTGCGTCACGTATATGCTCTTCGGCCAATTCGGCCACTGCTTCAATGGCTTCCAGCACTTCTGGTGCAAAACCTTCTTGCAAGATACGATCAGCATCAATTCCTGCCGCTTCCAGCACATTCATTGGCAGACGAATTTTGCCGGTATGCGCCAAATGGTGACAGGCGCGAATCGTACCAATTAACGCCCATGCAGAGCCAATATGCTCGGCAGCCTCTAGCGCGTTATGATCAGATATACCCAATATTCTTACCCATAGCTTTAATATGCCACCGCCGGTAACACAGGCATAATTATCCAACGCCTCAAGATTCTCAAAAGGCGCACGATCTAAATCGGCCTCGCGGATATCGATGATTTCCATCAAGTCCGCTTGCGCCAATTGATGTTTGCGGATGGTTTCGGCGATCGTGAGTACCACTGCGTGCTGACGGGGTGTTTTCTCGGCATAGATTTCTTCAATCGCATCGCGCCACCATTGAAAACGAATCAGCCCGACCATATCCTCACTAGCAATTTCGCTGATTTTTGCAATTTCTAAATTCCATGCCAGCAGCGACACCAACGCCGCACGTGCCGGCTGGGGTGACATCATCATACACAGCATACGCTCGCGATCATGTTTCATCACCTGTTGGGTGCAATAGTCACAATGGTCTGTATATTTACTGTTGCTCATAATAGGTTCTTTAGTATGCTCCGTAACGCGAAAGCTCTCTTTTAACGGATTAAACACCGCATGTCATCAACATCCACCATTCATATTATTGGCGCGGGTTTATCGGGTCTTGCTGCCGCACTCATTGCTGCTGAGGCCGGACATAATGTGATATTATACGAAGCTTCTGCCCATGCCGGTGGGCGCTGCCGCTCTTTTTATGACAAAAAACTCAAAACCACTATTGATAATGGCAATCATTTGGTAATGGGAGCGAATAGTGCAGTATTGGGCTATTTGACAAAGCTTGGCACATTATCCAGCTGCGTAACTACGTCAAAACCTGTATATCCTTTTATAGACTTGGCAACACGCCACCATTGGCATTTTGCGCCACCGCGCTTTAAAGGCATTCCTAAAAGCGAATGGTTGCATTTACTTAAGCTTATATTGCCAGCAAAGAACAAAACTGTTTCACAAGCTATACCGGAACATACCGTTTTATATAAAAAACTCATTGAACCATTTACTCTTGCCGTGCTGAACACATCGCCCAAAGAAGCCTCTGCGGCGTTGCTAGGGCAGTTGATGCACCAGTTAGCCAAAGGCGGACGTGCAGCGTGGCAACCCTATGTGCCCTCACAAAGCCTGTCGCATAGTTTTGTTGATCCTGCGCTTTTACGCATTAAAACAAAAGGTGGTAAAATTCATTATAACTGCGCCGTTCAACACATTGATTATACCAATGGCAGAGCAACTATGCTTCACACGCATAAGCAAAAAATTTCGCTCGATGAGAAAGCTCAGTTAATCATTGCAAGCCCAGCAAAAACAGCCATGGATTTGTTGCCAGAAATAGCCGCCGATTTTCATTACTCCCCCATTATCAATGCCCATTTTATGTGGCCACAAGCAGGAATGTTTCGTGACAACATGCCGTTTCTTGGGGTTATTAATGGCACAGTGCAATGGATATTTTTCCATAACGGGCGCATTTCAACCACTACCAGCGCTGCAAACGCGCTCGTAAATATGCCCGAGGCAGAATTAGCACAGTTATTATGGCACGATGTATGCCGTGCGCTATATTTAGATAATGCGGCGATTCCACCTTATCGCGTTATCAAAGAAAAACGCGCCACCTATACCGCCAGCCCTGATATTGTGGCGCTACGACCACAAACCACCACTTCCTATAGCAATGTATTTCTCGCGGGTGATTATTTAGCCAGCCCGCTGCCCGCAACATTGGAAGCGGCAATTCGCAGTGGTTTTGCTGCAGCGTCGTTGGCAATCGATACAACCTAACCGACCAAAACTTATTGAAAACTTATAACTCAACATCTACAAATACCCACTCATTTCACCTACATTTCTTTCCAGAAAAAGGATATGCTTTATGGATAATGCGTCCGGTAGTACTGAACATGGAAAAAAAGGCCTGACAAAACGGCAGGCATTGCATACGCTGGGAACAGGTGTTGTTTTGACAGCAAGCACTAGTATGCTCGGCTCCCTGTCTATGCCAGCCTTGGCAAACCAACACGAAACGACTATAAACCTCAAACCAAAGGACTCAATAATGGCTTTTGAACTTCCTAAACTTCCCTATGCGAAAGATGCGCTAGAGCCGCATATTTCCTCAAACACTCTCGATTTTCATCACGGCAAACACCATAATGCCTATGTAACCAAGCTTAACGATTTGATTAAAGGCACAGAGCTTGAAGGCAAATCGCTTGAAGAAATCATTCTCGCCAGCGCAAAAGATTCTGGAAAACAAGCAATATTCAACAATGCTGCACAAGTGTGGAACCATACTTTTTACTGGCATTCTATGGCGCCAAAAGGCGGCGGCAAACCAAGTGGCGAATTAGCACAAAAGATCGAAGCGGATTTTGGTGGATTTGATAAATTTGCCGAAGAATTTAAGAACGCGGGAGTTGGTCAGTTTGGTAGCGGCTGGGCATGGTTAGTGCTTGATAACGGCAAACTCGAAATCATGAAAACAGCGAATGCCGATTTGCCATTAGCCCACGGCAAAACCGCGATTCTTACTGCGGATGTGTGGGAACATGCATATTATCTCGATTATCAAAATCGCCGTCCCGATTATCTTTCTACGTTTTTGCAAAGCCTAGTGAACTGGGAATTTGCAGCAGAAAACCTGAAAAAAGCCCAAGGTAGCAAAGCTGCTTAAATGGCGCTTAACAAATAAAAAGGCGGGGCTATATGCTCCGCCTTTTTTTGTGGGTACGTTGTGCCGTCACACAGCAATTAACGCAGCGGCAACTCGCCTGCCCTCGGCCAATAGCACATTATAGGTTCGGCACGCAGCGCCGGTGTCCATGGCATCTACTGGTATTGCATAATGGCGGAATATTTGTTTGATAGAGTTCGGCAACATTTGAAAATGTGCGCCACAGCCAATCACCACAATTTCCGGCATAGGGTCTTGCTGGAAAATTACTTCAAAATCTGCCGCCTGAGCGCTCTGCCAATCTGCTAACGACCACGCTGTGGTATGATGCGAAAACACCATTACAGAGCCTTCATAACGCTGCCCTGCCACCTTGAAACCTCCATTACCATAGGCCTCAATCAGCTGGTGGTCGGGTTCGAGTTTGGGAGTCACATCCATTGGCTAGCTCAAATTACAACGGCAATGTTTTTGGACGATTACGGCGCATCCACGTTGCCACCATAAGGCGCGTTAGCACCGTAGCCGAAAACATCGACGACAAAATACCAATAGACAATGTCACCGCAAAGCCTTTGACAGTGCCGGTTCCGAAGTAGAACAGTATAATAGCCGCAATAAGCGTGGTGATATTGGAATCTAAAATAGTACGGAATGCAATTTTGAACCCATTATCCACCGCAGCAAAAGGGGTTTTTCCGCGCTCTACTTCTTCGCGTATACGCTCAAAAATCAATACATTCGCATCCACCGCCATACCAATTACCAACACAATACCAGCAATACCAGGCAAGGTAAGCGTGGCTTGGAACAGTGACAGGAATGCGAGAATCATAATAATGTTCATAAATAATGCAATATTAGAGAATATGCCGAACAAACCATAGGTAATAAGCATAAAGGCAAACACCAGCCCAATGGCGACTGCCGAGGCAAACTTACCGGCCGCAATAGAGTCCGCACCAAGGCTTGGACCTACACTGCGCTCTTCCATCACCGCGAGTGGCGCTGGCAATGAGCCAGAACGCAGCAAAATCGCCAGTTGATTGGCTTCTGCTTCAGTAAATTGCCCGTTGATAATACCACTACCGCCAATAATCGGCTCATTGATACGAGGGGCTGTAATCACCTCACCATCCAGCACCACTGCAAAAGGTGCCCCTACATTCTGTGTAGTAATTTCACCAAATTTTCTTGCGCCCAAGGGGTTGAAACGGAAATTCACTGCTGGCTTACCATATTCATCGCGAGTGGGTGCGGCATCTACCAGCATTTCTCCAGACAGCAATGCGCGGCGCTTAACTGCATATTTGATTGGCCGACCTAAATTATCTTTTTCGGCTGATGGCAGCACCATAACACCTGCACCTACGCGCCCTCGGGCAATTTCGTCTTGCGTAGCCGACAAATCTACCAGATGGAATGTCATTTTTGCGGTTTTACCCAACAAATCTTTCAGCATTTCTGGATCTTCAAGGCCTGGAACCTGCAACAAAATACGGTCATCGCCCTGTTGCTGAATCATCGGCTCGCGTGTACCGGTTTCGTCTACACGACGGCTGATGATTTCCATGGATTTTTCCATCACCTGCTTTTTGAGCCGTTGCAAGCCCTGCTCGCTATAGCCAATGGTGTATTCGTTAGCGTTCTCATCCAACACCGCCAGCCCATCGTCAATATCCCGAACCATGCTTCCCATGGAAATATCTGTCGAGCCTTCGCGAAGGCTAAACACCACTTTGCCGTCGCGATTCGCCAGTCCGCGGTATTTCACCCCATCTTTGCGAAATGCTAAGCGCACTGCATCAACGATGTTATCCATATGCTCTTTCAGGTAAGCATCAAAATCCACGCGCAACAGCAAATGCGACCCGCCTTGCAAATCCAGCCCTAAATTCACAGTACGCTCCGGATACCAATCGGGTAGCGAGACGCGTTTTTCGGCAGAAATAAAATTTGGCGATGCCAGCATAATAAAAAACAGGCAGGCCATCACAATGGTGACAATTTTCCAGCGGGGGAAATCCAACATAACGATACTCGAATTGACAGCTTATAATAAATCAGGCAGCTTTTTTGTTGTCGTTGCTTTCTGTGCCTTCTTCGGTCAACACAGAAGCCAAGGTAGAACGGACAATTTTGATTCTAACACCATCAGCAATTTCTACCTGAAGTGTGTCGTTTGCATCGTCAATTTTGTTTACCGTGCCAATAATGCCGCCAGAAGTAACTACACGATCCCCCTTTTTCACGGCTTTGATCATGGCCATGTGGTCTTTATATTTTTTTTGCTGAGGACGAATAATCAGAAAATAGAACACGAGACCAATAAGCAAAATTGGCAATATTCCAGCGATGGCGGAAGGTTCACCCACAGCGGGGGCGGCGGCGAAAGCATCGGATATAAAAAGCATGAGAACTCCTGCTAGTGAAGGTTGTCTATAATTATTCGCCGCGACTATAACGGCTGTGACGCAAATTGCCAAACAATAAAAAAGGCAGCGCCTAAAGCACTGCCTTTTTGCTATATTTGAATACGCAAATATTTATTTGAGCTTGGTTTCTTTAAACTCAACATGTTTGCGAGCACGTGGATCGTATTTCATAAACGACAATTTCTCGGTGTGTTTACGTGGGTTTTTCTTGCGCACATAAAAGAAGCCCGTATCTGCGGTGCTTTCTAGTTTCACGAGAACAGTATTTTTCTTAGCCATGGCTACATCCATTACGTTTGAGGCGGCATTGATGCCCAAAATTGAGGATGCAAAGATATACACTTAGCGGCGACTGTCAAGCCCAATATTTACTTTGTGCATCTAAGTTTTGACTTCACGAAAAAAAAACGCTACACATACCGCCTTATTTGACATTATGGAGAGTTCAATGCAAAAGCGCGTTCGCAAAGTAGTTTTTCCTGTTGGCGGCCTCGGCACCCGATTTTTGCCAGCTACAAAATCACTTCCTAAAGAAATGCTTCCTGTTGTTGACAAACCCATAATTCACTATGCCTTCGAAGAAGCAATGGCAAGCGGCATTGAACAGTTTATTTTTGTTACAGGGCGCAACAAGACCGCTATCGACAACCATTTTGACCATGCTTATGAGCTGCAAAATGTGTTGGTGAACAAAGACAAACGCGCCGCTTTGAAAGAAGTTACCGATTGGCTGCCTGATCCGGGATGTGTGTTTTTCACCCGTCAGCAAGCTTCTAAAGGTCTGGGACACGCCGTATGGTGCGCCCGCCATTTAATTGGGGATGAACCCTTTGCCGTTATTTTGCCCGATGATATGATTTTGGCAACCAACCCTTGTTTAAAACAAATGATGGACGCACATCAGGAAGTTGGCGGCAACATGGTGGCCACCATGGAGGTGCCGCAAAACATGACCAGTAGCTATGGCGTGATTGAACCGCAAAGCGAGAATGGCAACTTGGTGAAAGCGCGAAGCGTGGTAGAAAAGCCCGCGCCGGAAGATGCACCATCGAATATGGCGATTGTTGGGCGCTATGTGTTGCAGCCGGAAATTTTTGATATTTTGGGCAAACAGCATAAAGGCGCGGGCGGCGAGATTCAACTCACCGATGCCATCAACACCATGGCCAAAGACATGCCCACACACGGCTTACGCTTTGAAGGCCGTCGTTATGATTGCGGTAATCGCCTTGGCTTTGTTGAGGCAAACATTGCATTTGCCTTGTCACGCCCCGACATGAAAGACCGTGTGCAATCCATGCTGCGCGAGTATATGCACGTTTCTGCATAATATCGTAGCGGCAATTTTGTCATAAAATATTCACATATCTAAGCTCTCTATGCCGTTATGCTAATGGGGTACACTTGCCCTTTTGCGCGTAAATTTTCTTTATCCTTCGGGATTTTTTGATTTTCCGCAAACTGGCTATAGAGAGATCTGAACTGGATCTGCAACCGCAGATTCTTAGCTACCACGAGAAACATCTACTCGAGGAGTGATTCATTGTGTCGTGGTTTGAGTTCTTCTACTTCATCGGCTTCGGCGTCTCGCTGCTCTACCTGATCGGCTGCATCGCCCTGAAGTTCATCGTCGTCAAGAACAACATGAAGTGGGGCCCCTACGCCTGGAACATGTTCGTCATCGCCGTACTCACCACCTTGGTGACGGCACTCATGGTCGGACTGCTCATGCCCTTGGGGTTGATCATCGTCGTTCTCATGTTGATCCAACTCTGGCTGAAGCTCATCTGCAAGATGATCAATCGGCCCAGCAACAGGATCAACAAGGTCTTCGACGGCATCACCGACATGCTGGTGAACACCTTCACGTCCCTCTACAGGTTGATCCACTGGACCACCCTCGAGGCCGACAAGCTGTTCAGCCACGTGATCAAGGAGAAGCCCCCCAGCTAGCACACGCACACAGGCACCCTGCCAAGGCGCAAAAAATCATTGCACTCGGCAGGGTTTCCTGTTTTTAAAAGAGAAAATATGTCTTTAAATTAAGCAGAATATAGGCACAGCAATGGGCAGATGCAAACTGCACCTAATTACTGCTTTGTGTAGAAATTACGATTGCGCAGGTGCGACCACCATAATCATTTGGCGCCCCTCAAGCTTTGGCTCGTGTTCTACGCGAATGTCATCGCCCAGATCTGCCTTAACTTGCTGCATCAGCTTCATGCCAAGCTC
>JAKUPQ010000085.1 GCA_022450665.1 Alphaproteobacteria bacterium
TAAAGCCATCAATCACATCACAATTCGATGCACCGCTTTCCTCAAAGCGCTCTAAGCGTTCTTTGATTCCTGCCGTGAGCATTTTTTGCGAATGCCCGATTTCTGGCTGAGCAGATAATCCTTTAGCAACGCGCTGTACTAAGCGATGCATTTCTTCCGGGTCTTTTTCACGCCAGTCGGTTTGGTGACAAATGGCGTTGGATGCAATGGAAACTGCATCGTCGAAGCTTGGGCCTTTGCCTTTTGTCGCTAGTGCCTGAAAGCTGTTGCCGGTAATGTATGTACCAGAGGTGACCATTAAACCCCAGTCAGTTTTACGATTACCATCCGCATCTTGTTTATTCAAAGCAGCAGCACCGTAGGCAGAGTTAGCAGCTAATTGAATGAATGATGCAGCACGCAAGGGTTTTTCATGGATCCAATCGAGAATTTTATGTCCTGCGTCAAAAAACGGCTTAACCAGTGGCCCATGGGCATCTATAGCTTCTACCGAATTTATAGAAAGACTTTCATTAAGCGATTTATATGCATCTGAATGCACACGGCCATTGCTCATACCTTTTTCGGGAACAAAAGTGGTGATTCCCATAGCCGTTAAGGTGCTGAGCGCACCCATTGCCTCGGTATAATTTCCACGCATGAGTGAGGATGCTGAATGTGCAGTTGCACCCACCATATTCATAAGTCCGCTTACTTCCCACGGGTGTTTTTTCATAAAGTCCCATGCGTGTTCTACTATGGCATTACCTTCTTTACGTAGTTGCTTTTCTTCGGCCTTTGTAGGCACAAAGTCTTCACTCAAAACCTGAGGAGCAATATCATCCCATATATCATTTACGCTTCTGGGCTCTGGACGTTTTTTGTTCAGCAAATATAAAAACGCGCTGGCCATCGTGTAGCATGCGGGTGCGCCGAGTTTTAAAAACTCTACATTTTCGCCTTTGTTTTTACCGTATAAAGCGGAAAAAATTAATCCCGCATTCCCTGCGGTGTAGGCTGCTGCAGAAATATCGGTGCTATTACGTTTGAGCGTATTAACAAATCCACGCGCTTGTTTGGCGGGAGAGGTGTCCATAGATTTAAACTTTAAATCTTCAGGTACAGTAATGTGGCAGGCTGTGCCGCGCTCATCAATATTTTGCCCTTCCTGCCATGCGGGAAAGTCTTTTTTCAGTAGGCGCTCTAAGTTACGATCAGACTTTAAGCCATTCAGACGCAGCACATGGTGCTTTTCGTTTCCTGTGTAACCTAGCTGCGCATTAAAGCCCTGCTCATGAAAAAAGCGCGTAAGAGACTCCAGCGAGCCTGGTTTGGCATCGTTGGTTGCGGCAATAATAGCAACGCGGTTACCATCAAAACCGTTTCCAGTTTTAATGTCCGTTATTGAATAGTTATCGGTCAAAATGGCCGTTTCTATTTAAGTGAATTATCAAGTGAGAGGATATTATAGCATATTAAAAGCAGAAAATCCAATTTACGTTCAAATAATGTATATTAGCCTGATATATAGACGATAAATTGGCAAATCTTCATAAAAAAAGCCCCCACACCAAGGATGCAGGGGCTTTTTTGTTGGTAGCTGGCAATTAGCGATTGCTTGCCATGGTTGTGACAAGTTTATCGTTTGCTTCTGCCAATATTTTTGTTGCAAGTTTTTTATAGTCTGCCGGTTTTGCATCTACATCATATTCGCGATATTGGTTGGTGCCTTGACCCAATGCTACAGAAAGTACATTGGCTGCCACCATACCCGCTTTTCCTGCATCGGTGGTAGTGTCTTGCATTTCACCGAATTTTTCATCAGAAAAAACAGCCTGACCTAGTGTTACGGCGCCAATATTGGTGGCAAAAGTTCCGCCTTGGCCGCCAACGAATTGAATGCCGCTACCTGGGCGAATCGACATGCCCTGACCAACTTCTAAAGAAGCCCAGTTGCGATAGCCTCCATAGCCACCTGCATTCGCAAAATCTACGGTGTAATATACAGATAGCACAGGAATGCCGGATTCGCTGGCAAACCCACCATATACGCTGCCGGCGTTACTAAAGCCTATACCGCCACGCTCGCCGGCTTCACCGGGATAATAATAAAACGGTAGCGCCTTTGGTGATACCACAGTGAGTTTATCTGTTGCACCAGAGAAGAACGATCCTTCTTTCTTATCAGGATTAGCCATTGGCTTGAGGTTAGAGTAATGCTTGGCATTTTCTAATTTGCTGCGATCTGCAATGGTATAGCCATTGGCTTTGAGCGTTTTGACAAAATCGTTATATGCGGTTTCTGTAATCGCTTGCATATCTGCATCAGAAATGCCATCCAGTGTCACATGCGCTGAAGCTTTGCCCCAGCTGCTATTGCCGGATAAAAATCCGCCTTTAGCGGTTTTCTTTGCTTTGGTGAAGGTAACAAAACCCACTTTAAAGTTGCCGATTATTACTTCGTTTTTTCCGGCAAACGCTTTGGGGGTGTTCACTTCAACATCATTATTTGTAGTGCTACCCATAAAGCCGGAGGTTTTCTTTTCTGGCGCCATAGTGCCATTGCTGTTTGAAACCCCACCGCATGCAGCAACGGAAATGAGTAATGCAGAAAATAAGGCGAGTTTTTTCATGTTATAACCTTTTTGAAATCGTAAAAAATCTGTCATTAGCGACAGCGATTTATTTACAGCTATAAATAAAAAACAACAAGAGAAATTCACTTGATATAGAAGTGGATTAACATTGCGACGCAATATCTTGCATTTTATTTTGTGTTTGGTAGAGGAATAAACTCGTCACCATCTTCAGCAATAGCGGGGAATTGGCCATTTTTCCATTGTTGTTTGGCGGCATCAATGCGCGCCTTGTCAGTGGATACAAAATTCCACCAGATATGCCGTTTACCCAAAGGTGAGCCACCGAGTAAAATGATCTTACTATCTTCTAACATATGCAATATGGGTGTGCTATTGGAGGTTAGAATAATTAAATGCTGATTAGGTACTGTAGTGCTATTGATTGCCACATTGCCTTCTACTACATAGATTGCTTGCTCTGAAAGCATGGGAACTTGCAGATCTGCACCTTGGGAACATTCTGCCTGCGCAAAAAAACAGGGAGAATGCGTAACAATAGGTGAAATCACTCCAAATGCAGCGCCAAGCATAACTTGTATAGAGCACCCATCTAATTCTACGTAGGGTAAGTCATTTTTGTTGTAATGATGAAATTGCGGTGCCATTTCCTGATGACTCTGGGGCAGTGCCATCCATAATTGCAGGCCTTCAATCACATGCCCATTTTCTCTGTGGTTTTGAGGAGAGCGTTCAGAATGGGTAATGCCACGCCCAGCTATCATGAGGTTAACATCACCCGGACGGATGGCTTGGTGTGAGCCTAAGCTATCACGGTGGATAATCTCGCCGTGAAATAAATAGGTAACTGTAGCAAGGCCAATATGCGGATGAGGTCGCACATCCAGCCCTTGCCCCACAGGAAAACTTGCAGGCCCCATATGGTCAAAAAATATCCACGGTCCTACCATGCGCTGTTTGGCAAATGGTAGGCTGCGCTTTACACTGAATCCACCAATATCTTTTGATTCGCCATTAATAATGTGCGCAATAACGGGGCAATCAGTAGGCATTTCGTCATGGCAAGGCGAAGATTCGTTTGTGCTCATTCCTTACCCTTGCGGATACCTTCAATTTCCAGCACAATACCTACTTCGTCTGCAACAGCGGGGAGGGCGGTGTTTATGCCATATTCGGAACGTTTGACGACCCCAGTACCAGAGAATCCTGCGCGGTAGTCTTTCGCAAAAGGATTCTCGCCTTCTTTATTAAATGTGACATTCAACAATGTAGGCTGTGACAGGCCTTTAATAGTTAGATCGCCCAAAATAGTAGCCGTGTTGTCCCCCGTAACCGTAATTTCATCGCTTACAAAGGTAATTTTAGGGAACGCCTCTACATTAAAGAAGTCTACGCCGTGCAGGTGTTCATTAAACGTTTCATCAAAACCATCAATAGATTTAGCTTTCATGGTGACATTCACCGAGCTTTTTTCAGGGTTTAGCCGGTCGAATACAAACTCACCATTAATGTCATGCACTTTAAGATAGACATTGCTAAAGCCAATATGATTTGCCTTTAGCAGCACATTCGTATGCACCGGATCGATATGGTAAGTTTCAGCAGCAAAAGCAGAAACGCTTATACTTGAAGCAATTAAAGCGGAAAGCAGTAGTTTTTTCATAGGAAACATCCTGATATAAGGCATGGGCACAATAACGCGTGTATTATAGCTATGTATTGATCACATGCGAACATAAAAAATCCATGCGCCAATACGAGTTATTCTGCCTTTATTAATCCCTTATGTTTTTCGTTATTAAGCCCAGTAGCCGCTTGAGCCGTTAATGCGTTAACTTGTGCTATAAGCAAATGCATTATTTAGGTTTGTTTGAAATTTAAAACACGGCTCACAACATAAGGAGATTTATCATGGACGTGCTACGGATTATATTGGCGATCATTCTTCCCCCGCTTGGCGTATTTTTGCAAGTTGGTTTGGGCGCTCAGTTCTGGATTAACGTTATTCTTACATTGCTTGGTTACATCCCCGGCATTATTCACGCGGTATACATTATTCTTACCCGTGGCGGTCATGGAGTGCCAGCGTAATGAATACGGTTACTGCTACATTCAAAAATTACTCGGCTGCACAGCATAGCCTGCTAACCCTAGAATCAAATGGTTTTAGCGAAGAGCAGATCAGCGTATTGGTTGCAGACAAGAGTAAAGGAAAAAGCTTCGATATAATTGAAGCTACCAAGGTGCCCGAGGGCGCAGCTGTAGGTGGAGTGGCCGGTGGTATCATCGGTGCAATCGCAGCTGGCCTCACCACCGTAGGTTCGCTGGTAGCACCCGGCATTGGCGTTTTAGCAGTTGGGCCCATAGTTGGTGCATTTGCTGGCGGCGCTGCTGGCGCTGCTACCGGCAGCCTAATCGGTGCATTGATAGGGTTTGGTATTCCAGAACATGAAGCAAGACGTTATGAAGATGAAATTAAAAATGGTGCAGTCTTGGTGGCGGTTGGAACCAACAGCCATGAAGATGCGCAATTAGTTAAGAACATTTTCATTGGAGAAGATGCTCATAATATTGCCGCTTAAGTTAAGCAGTTTTATTATGACCTAGCTGGAGCGGCTCGTCCTTTAATGGAGAGCCGCTTCGCGATTGAGGAAAATATAAGAATATTTTGTAACGAATTGTATCAGTTCGTAACCATAAATTAACTTTCTTGTGAGATGCTTTAGTTAATTTGTTGAGGAGAAAGCGATGCGGCACGAGTGTGAATCCACTCAACCATCACCGTTCAATGCGCCGTCACATCATGTTGTGATGGCTGATAGCAATAATCCTGCTGTTGCATCTCTGATTGGGATCGTAACCTCCATTATTCATAGCCAAAAAAACACATCATCCTCGTTTCGCATTGCTGATATGAATCTTGGCAGTGCGAATTTTACTTCTAATACGGTAGATGCAATTCGCGAAACCTGTGGCGAGCAGGCAAATGTGCAGGTTTCCGGCACAACTACCAATGAAAGCGCTATTGCAAATATGCGTGAGTGGCTGAGCGCCAAAAACGCGCTGGGCGAACTGCACAACGAAGATGCCTCAACCAGCCCTGCTAATCGTTTGCGTAACCGCCTGAATTGTAGTGGCGGCGCAGATATGGTCTTGTTTGCGCATGGGGCGTATCCAGCGAATCTTAGCACATCAAAACTGCCACGTATGGTAGACAGACTAGGAGATGTTGCAGCAGATCATGGTGTGGTGCTTACGCTGCATAATCACGGTCCTTCTGATGCCGATGAAATTTGCCAACATGTATTTGATATGCCAATGCGTTCTTCAGCGGGTTTAAATTGCAACACCCAGCATAAGCTGGAGAAGTCATTTCAGGATGCAAAGCTTTACGCGTTCTCGGTGACAATACCAAATGCAACCGAATTTCCGGCAAATGCACAAGCGTTTGATGCGGTTTTTAATCAGAGCAATGCAGGATTATCTGCAAAAGATCAAAAAGACACTATAGCAATTCAAGAGCGATTAGCGAAAATGCTGGGTGGTGAGAAAAACTTAAAAGCGGCAATTTCAGCTATGGATGAAGATGCGCAATCGCAAGCGAGCCAATATTTTAAACGACGCATTACTGCATCGAAATCTGAAAGCAACACGCTAGCTATTACTGTGGGGGGTGGGCAGATGATTATGGCGTTCCGCTCCAAAAATATAGCACAGCAAGCCTTTGACGAGATAAGTAAATCATGTGAAAACATGCATCCTCCCGCTATTGCATTGCCAATTACGCGCAGTCTGATGCCAAATTTTGATAAATCTGCCGCCCATGCGCAATGGACGGAGAAACTGAGTGCGATAGGCATTGCAAAACCGCCTCAAGTCTGCCAATTGGAGCTTGACCATCAGCGCTAAGCTATTTACTCAATTCTTTTAGCAATACATCCCGCGCTTCATTAATTTTGCTTGCGAGATATTCTGAGCCGCCCGTATCAGGATGATTTTTTTGAATTAATTGGTGATGGGCTTTATTGATATCTTCTGCCGTAGCGTTGGCTTCTAGACCTAAAATACTCCGCGCTTCATCCGTATGCATAATGTGTTCCGCTGTTTTTTTCTTGAATGCAGCGTTTGCCTTATTTACACTTATTTTTGCTTGTCTTAGTCTACGTATCCACGCAATTGCAACCGCGCCAAAGCTGGTTATTGCTGCCATATGCGGCAGGCCAAAGCGCAAAAATAGTATGATTAACGCGATTACTAAAATCACGGCAAACCAAGACATGCTTTTGCGTATATTTTTGGGTTCAGCGGTTGCTAAAAATCCGAAACTTTTGTGTATAAGCACTACAAGCGCGATACCAAGGGATAAATAGATAAATACCATGATTGCGCGTTATGCTTCGGCGTTGACACGCATTTTTGCTATGCGCTCATCGACCAATGGTAATTTTAGCGCAGTCAATAAATCACGTACTTCCTGACGGGCAGCAACGTGGGACATAGAAACACGAACGTTGGAGCTGGTGTCTATTACGTCCAACACCGTTAGGCCTTGCAAAAATAATTCGCGGAAAATCACACGTTCACTAAATCCCGGTGCCATGCGGAAGCCAATTCTTCGTGACAGTTCTTGCACTGCTTTACCCATAAAGCGTTTATTACGTGCATCGATATTACTCAGGCGATTGCGCATAACAATCCAATCTATAGAGCCACCATCGCGCTTTGCACGTTTGAGTTTTTGCTCCCAGATCATTTCGCTATATATGCTGGGTTTCAACACCTTGAGTGTAGTGCCGTCTACTTTTCCCAATACATCCAAATCGACAAAGCTGTCATTGATTGGGGTAATTACCGTATCGGCATAAGAGTGGGCGAGGCGGGATAAATGCGTATCGTTTCCCGGGCCATCCACCACAATATAATCATGGTCGGCAGAAAGCTGCTGAATGATGCCATCAAAGCGCTCACGTTCATCTTCTTCTGCTTCTTGCGTAATATTATAGGTGCTTTTGATAATGACATGATGGGTGGGCATAGGAAGGCGAGTGTTTTGCTCTTCCATTGTTTGTGATCTGTTTTCTAAGTAGCGGGTAAGGCTGCGCTGGCGGGCATCAATATCGATGCTACCAACTTTAATTCCCAACCGTAGTAATGCCGTAATCAGGTGCATAGTGGTGGTAGTTTTGCCCGAACCACCTTTTTCATTACCAACAACGATAATATGCGCCTTATTTGCTTTTTTTGCAGGGCGTAAGCCAAAATCCATCGCTTTTTCGCTCTTTATTTAGAATTCATGGGAATGTTCACCGACCTTAGCCGAGCAAGCTGCATTAGTAAAGTAAAACGAAACGCCTTATAATGCGTAGAAATTATATGCGGGATAAAAAAATGGGGCATAAAGCCCCATTAGAGTAGTAGGCTCATACGTAAAACTTATTACACACTGCTTTTCAGCATCCAGCGGTTTTTTTCATGCACTGTCATGCGTTCAGTGACCATGCCAACTGTTACTTCATCATTTGCGTTCTGAGCTGCTTCCAGCGCGGTTTTTAGTGAATTTATAATAATATTTTGATCATCCGCCAGTGCTTTGACCATTGCAGTGGCATCAGGCACATTATCTGCTTCGGTAATTGCTGTACGCTTTAGAAAATCGGCGAAACTTCCAGGAGCTACATCGCCTACAGCGCGTATACGTTCTGCAATATCGTCTACTGCGACCTGTAGATCAGTATATTGTTCTTC
>JAKUPQ010000086.1 GCA_022450665.1 Alphaproteobacteria bacterium
TATAAAAATCGGGCGTAGAAGTAGAGCGCTGTACCGCCGTACCCATAGCATATTGATTATTCTCAATAATAAATACTACAGGAAGCTTCCATAAGGCTGCCATATTAAAGGCTTCATAGACCTGCCCTTGATTGGCAGAGCCATCGCCAAAATATGTCAGGCAAATATTATCGGTCTTTTTGTATTTGAGTGCAAATGCAATACCTGCCCCCAGTGGAACCTGCGCGCCCACAATGCCATGCCCGCCGTAAAAGCGATTTTCTTCCGAGAACATGTGCATTGATCCGCCCTTGCCTTTAGAAAAACCATCGCGGCGTCCGGTTAGCTCAGCCATAATGCCATTCGCTTCCATGCCGGTGGCTAGCATATGCCCGTGGTCGCGGTAGCTGGTGATCACAGCATCGCCCTTTTTCAGGCAGTGTTGCATGCCAACTACTACAGCTTCTTGACCTATATATAGGTGGCAGAAGCCTCCGATTAATCCCATGCCATAGAGTTGTCCGGCTTTTTCTTCAAAGCGGCGAATCAACTGCATGTCGCGGTAATATTCTAACAATAGCTTGGGATTATTTTCTTTGCCCGTTGGGGCAGCAGAAGGTAGCGTATCTTTTGATTTACTGGCAGCTTTAGCCATAAGTACTCCACAATAACGAGCCAGAATAAAGCGGTTTTTTCACAAGCGAAAATATCGCGTCAGGCGCTTCTTGATGTTTCACAACGGGCATAAGTAATAACGCCAAAGCCAGCGCCATGCAAGTATGATTGCCATGCAGATATGTTTTTTTCGTATGCAAAAAATGGGAGGCTTGCAAAAAATGCGTGTGTCAGCCCTTAGGATCCAGAATAACCACAATTTCTTGTTTATTGCTTGTGCCAAGAATACGCCGCGCCTGTTCGTCAAGTAAATCCAAATCGAGAGAATCATCGCTCAACAAATGCACGCGATTTTCCAACGACTTTCGTTCATGCGAGAATTTAGCCAGTTTTTGCTGACTTACTTCTAAATTACGTGACTGTTTGAGATAGGCATAAAGCCCGCGTTCGCCATTAAGCGCATGAAATGCAAGGTAGCACACGGCGGCACTGAAAAATAAAGGCCCTAAAAACCTTTTCAGACTCATGTCTTCAATACTGAAGCGTTTACATAACATAGTGCCCTGCTATTCTGCCTACTTGGCGATTCAGGCTAAGTGTAACGCAGTTGCAAAATGCTGCCAAGAAGAATCTTGGCTACGGTCATAGTTTTGTGTAGCCAAACTATGGCTTACAACATGCGTGTGCCATAATACTCTGCCGAATTACCAAGCTCTTCTTCAATTCTAAGCAATTCATTGTATTTTGCGGTGCGATCTGAACGGCTGAGCGATCCGGTTTTAATTTGCCCGCAATTAGTTGCCACAGCAAGATGGGCGATGATGGCATCTTCGGTTTCACCCGAGCGGTGTGATAGTACCGCGTTATATCCTGCATCATGGGCGATTTCAACAGCATCCAGCGCCTCGGTAAGCGTGCCAATCTGGTTGACTTTCACCAACACAGCGTTTGCTAAACCATTTTCTATGCCATCAAGCAAAATTTGCGGATTGGTTACAAATAAATCGTCGCCCACCAATTGCACCTCTGCTCCCAGACGTTCGGTCATTTCAGCCCAACCTTCATGATCATCTTCTGCCATGCCATCTTCGATAGAAATGATTGGGTATTCTTTTACCAGCTTTTCATAATAATCAACAATTTCACTGCCGCTCAAAATCTTATTTTCACCGGCGAGATTGTATTTCTTATTGCTATAAAATTCGCTGGAAGCTGCATCCAGAGCAAGCAAGATATCCACTCCCGGTGCATATCCAGCTTTTTCTATTGCCTTCACAATATAATCAAGCGCTTCTTTACTGCTTTTCAAATTTGGCGCAAAGCCTCCTTCATCACCCACATTGGTGTTATGCCCTGCGGCCTTTAACTCCGCTTTGAGGGTGTGGAATACTTCTGCACCCATGCGCACCGCATCGGACATGCTTTCAGCAGTAATAGGCATAATCATGAATTCTTGAATATCTATGGGGTTATCGGCGTGGGAGCCGCCATTAATAATATTCATCATGGGTACGGGTAGCACACGCGCTTGCGCTCCGCCCAAATAGCGCCAAAGAGGAAACCCGCTGCTTTGCGCTGCGGCTTTAGCCACTGCCAGTGACACGCCTAAAATGGCGTTCGCACCAAGGCGTTTTTTATTGTCGGTGCCGTCTAGTGCAATGAGTGTTGCATCTATATGGCGCTGATCGAATGCGCTCATGCCCAATACAGCATCTGCTATTTCCCCGTTGACGGCTTCAACAGCCTTCAATACGCCTTTGCCAAAATAGCGTTTCTTATCGCCATCGCGTAATTCGATTGCTTCCAATGCTCCTGTGGAGGCGCCTGATGGCACAGCAGCGCGTCCAAATGCACCGTCTTCCAGCATAACGTCAACTTCAACTGTAGGGTTGCCTCGGCTATCAAGAATTTCACGGCCACGTATTGCAAGTATATCGGTCATATCACACCTATCTAAACGGCTTGAGAATTAAGCAAGGGGGTTGGTATTGGCTTTGGATACGCTGTCAAAAGCTTTGAGCTGCGCCAATAATGTTTCCATCCATTTTAGCGGCACCATGCATGGCCCATCACTGGGTGCGTTGTCGGGGTCTTCATGGGTTTCCATGAACAGTCCTGCGACGCCCACGGCAGTTGCAGCTCGTGCCAAGGTCGTAACAAAGCTACGCTGCCCACCCGATGCGCCACCAAGCCCACCTGGCTGTTGTACGCTGTGTGTTGCATCAAATATTACCGGATAGCCGGTTTCGGCCATAATAGGCAAGCCGCGCATGTCAGAAACAAGTGTATTATATCCGAACGATGCGCCCCGCTCGGTTAGCAACACATTAGTATTGCCTGCATGTTCCATCTTTTGTGCCACGTTTTTCATGTCCCATGGCGCGAGAAACTGTCCTTTTTTAATATTAATTACCTTGCCGGTTTTTGCGGCTGCATTTAACAAATCTGTTTGACGACATAGAAATGCAGGGATTTGTAGTACATCGACGGTTTTAGCTACTTCCTCGCATTGATGTTCGTTATGCACATCTGTAAGCACTGGAATGTTGAATGTTTTTTTGATTTCTTCAAAAACCGGCATTGCACCATCCAGCCCGATACCGCGCTGGGCGGTAGAGCTGGTGCGGTTCGCTTTATCATAGGAGGTTTTGTATATAAGCGGAATGCCAAGCTTTTCGCTTATTTTTACCAGATTTTCTGCCATCATCATTGCATGGTCGCGGCTTTCCATCTGACATGGACCAGCAATAAGAACAAACGGCAAATCATTGCCAAGCACCACGGCGTCAGAAACTTTAACATGTTTTGCGGCTATACTCATGCAGCTTTCTCCGATTGTTTAGAATGTTCAAGTGCCGCTTCGACATATGCCACAAACAGCGGGTGAGCATCAAACGGGCGCGATTTTAATTCTGGATGAAACTGCACTCCCACATACCATGGGTGATCGTCCAGCTCGACAATTTCCGGTAAGCGGCCATCAGGCGACATGCCAGAAAAGCGCAATCCGGCTTTTTCCATATCTTCTTTGTATTTCACATTTACTTCATAGCGGTGACGGTGGCGTTCGCTGATTTTGTTTTTGCCATAGGCATGGGCAATTTTGCTGCCTTTTTGAATTTCGCAATCATAGGCACCCAAGCGCATGGTGCCACCCAAATCGCCATTGGCGGCGCGTTTTTCCATGGTGCCGGCTTTAAACCACTCGGTCATAATTCCCACTAATGGTCCGCGTGCATCCGATGCATCGGCATCACTGAATTCGGTGGATGTGGCATCTTCTATACCCAGCACATTGCGTGCATATTCAATCACCGCAATTTGCATGCCATAGCAAATACCTAAATATGGGATTTTATTTTCACGCGCAAATGCTGCTGCCGCAATTTTGCCAACTACGCCGCTTTCGCCAAAGCCGCCAGGCACTAAAATCGCATCAACATTTTTAAGCTTTTTGCCCGCTTCGCCTTTTTCGAATATACGGCTATCCACCCAGCGGACATGCACACGGATATTGTTAGCTATACCCGCATGATCCAGCGCTTCAGTAAGGGATTTATATGCATCATTTAATCCGGTATATTTACCCACCAATGCAATGGTCACTTCCTGCGGTGGGTCGGTAAAGCGCTGAACAATGTCCTGCCACATTTCCAGATTAATTTCGGCTTCGGCTTTATCATCCAGACCAAAATGCTTCAGCACCTGGCGATCCAGCCCTTCGTGGCGATATCTCAAAGGCACTTCATATATTGAACTAACATCAAGCCCCTGAATGACACATTCTTGTTTTATATTGCAAAACAGCGCAATTTTTTTACGCTCATTCAGTGGAATTTCACGATCTGCACGGCATAGCAAGATATCTGGCTGAATTCCGATGCTACGTAATTCTTTTACCGAGTGTTGCGTGGGCTTGGTTTTTAACTCTTTTGCTGCGGCAATGTAAGGCACAAGCGTTAAATGCATATACAGCACTTTATCGCGTCCTACTTCATTGCCAAACTGGCGGATAGCCTCAAAAAATGGCAATCCTTCAATATCACCCACCGTTCCGCCAATTTCGCATAGCACAAAATCTTCACTGCGGGTTTCGGCTTTTATGAAATCTTTGATTAAGTTCGTAACATGAGGGATCACCTGAACGGTTCCGCCAAGATAGTCGCCGCGCCGTTCTTTTGCGAGCAATTTAGAGTATATTTGACCAGTAGTTACGTTATCTGTGCGCTTGGCATTAACGCCGGTAAAGCGCTCATAATGCCCCAAATCCAAATCGGTTTCTGCGCCATCTTCTGTTACAAAAACTTCGCCGTGCTGCGTGGGGCTCATTGTTCCCGGATCAACATTGAGATAGGGGTCGAGCTTACGTAGCCGTACTTTATATCCATGCGCCTGCAATAAAGCTGCCAGACTTGCCGCTGCCAAGCCTTTTCCAAGGGATGAAACCACGCCGCCGGTAATGAATATATAGCGTGCCATGTTTCAAATCTCCTTGTCTTGCAAGTGCATAGAATGATTAATACCTTAAATTATGGGGTGGGAACCGTTTCGTTGGCTTCCGGCGCTTCTGTTTCTTCGATCATTTCCACATCCGCATCCATATCCATTGATTCTTCCGCATCCATTTCTGCATCATATTCAGAAGTTGTCGCGCTCACGGGATCACCGCTAGGCTCCTCGGTAGTAATCACAGGCATTTCTGGCGAAAGCGGTTTAGGATCCGTTGCAGGAACATTAGCATTTACGTCGTCAGCAATTGGTACACTAATGGTTTCGGCATTAGAATCTTCAATTTTTTCTGCAAGGCTTGGGCGACTATTCATATTCGCCGCCATAATAGCCAAACCGAGGCTGTTGAGCATAAATAATGTAGCAATGATTGCCGTGGTGCGGGTCATCAGATTGGCCGCGCCGCGTCCAGTCATAAATGCATTGCCGCCACCACCACCGCCGCCCATGCTACCAAGGCCATCCGAATCATTTCGCTGGATAAGAATTAGCCCTACGAGTGACAGGGTAAGGATAATTTGTACGACGATGAAAACCGTAAAAAACATAGGATATTACCTTTTTTGGGCAGAGATTTCTGCGGCCTCTATAATTGCTTTGAAGGCATTTGCATCCAGACTGGCGCCGCCGACAAGCACCCCGTCTACCACAGGCAGGGCCATAATATCAAGCGCATTGTTTGCCTTTACCGATCCGCCATATAAAACGCGGGGGATTTTTTTATCACTGTCACTAAATTGTGATGAAGCACGTAAAAATTCTTGTATATGCGTATGCACCTGGTGAATATCCTCGGAACTGGCGGTTTTTCCAGACCCAATTGCCCATACTGGCTCATAGGCCACGGTCAGGCAATCGCGGTTATACCGATCTGGTAGCGATGCTTCTAGCTGAAGAGTAATAACATCCAAAAAATTACCCTCCTCTCGTTGCTCTAAGGTCTCGCCTACGCAAACAACAACATGCAGGTTTTCCTGTAATGCGGCTGTTGCCATGTCACAAACCTGTTCACTGGTTTCGTTGTGCAGTTGACGGCGCTCTGAATGCCCCACAATCACAAATTTACAGCCGCAATCAGCCAGCATTGTTGCACTGATATCGCCTGTAAAGGCACCGACTGTTTCTGCTGCGCATGTTTGCGCGCCCAACAAAACCGTACTGTTTTTGATTGTGTTTTCTACGGCAGCAAGATGCACATAGGCGGGCGCAATGCCAACACTCACGCTTGTGTTTACTGTTGCACTCGCAGTCGCAACTTCGCCTGCTAAGCGCACAGACTCTTTAATGGTACCATGCATTTTCCAGTTACCCAGAATCAAATATCTGCCGTTCACAAGCATGCTTGCGATCCTTTCGTGACTATTTTGGATTTCAGGTGCAGCGTATTTGCACAAATCTGGGATTGCAGCATACCCCCTGCGTCAACCATTGCAACCTAAAAACACACTCATATTTGCGTTTAATTTCACATAAATATTACTTTTAAAATCCCTATCGCTGGTGTAAACCAACACCACTACAATATCACACATACATACTGACACCAGATCTAGGATAAGGCATAAAATGCTTCAGAATTTGCATAATAAAGCGGCGGGATTCTTTGTTAAAGTGCTACTAGGCTTATTGGTAGCCAGTTTTGCCGTGTGGGGTATCGGCGATATATTTCGCTCATCACCAAACAGTGCTGTTGTGCAGGTAGGCGATGAAGCCGTAACCGCGCAAGAAATGAAATTTGCGCTGGATGAAGAAATCGCAAATTATCGCCGTATGCTGGGCGACCAATACAGCTCCGAATTAATTAAAAATATAGGCGTTCCCGCGCAAGTGCTGCAAAAATTAGTGCAGCAGCATCTGGTGGAAGAAGAAATTAATGACTTGGGTCTGGTAATCCCTGATAGCCACATGATGACAGAGTTACGCACGAATCCATCGTTTCATAATGAAGAAAATAAGTTTGACGCCCAGCGTTTCAAAACATTGCTGGCAAGCAACAATTTGAGCGAAGCACGTTATTTATCGTTGTTATCCAAAGAGCAATCGGCAGACATGTTGCTGCAATCTTTATTTGCCGGCATACGGGCGATGGATGTGGCCGCCGAGCTTGCCTATTTATATGACAATGAAAGTCGCACTGTAGACTTGCTGATTTTCAAGCCAGAAATGATTGCCACCATCGCTGACCCAAGCGATATTGAGCTAGAGCGTTTTTATAACGAAAACAGCGAAAATTTCAAAGCGCAAGAACATCGCGTTATTTCTATGGTAGCGCTGGATGTAAATAACCTGCTCAAAAACATTACCGTTGATGACGAAGACATATTGATAGAATACCAAAACCGTATTGATAACTACCGCATTCCCGAAAAACGCGATGTAAAGCAATTATTGTTTGAAGATGCCGGAACCGCACAACAAGCAGCCGATGCACTAAGCAATGGCGATTCTATAGAAAAAATCGCTAAAGAACTCAATGCCATCAATGAAAATCTTTCTCTAGGAAACATAGGCGCTGCGGATATTATGTCCGAAGCACAGCAGCCGGTATTCACACTAAAAAAAGGTGAGCATACCCAACCTATTGAAAGCAGCTTTGGCTGGCATGTCTTTAAAGTAACAAATATCACCCCGGAATTCACACGTCCGCTGGAAGATGTAAAAGAAAACCTCACTACCGATATACGCACACAGCGCGTAGGTAGTGAAGCCTATGAGCTTTCTAATACCCTGCAGGACGATTTAGCTGGTGGCGCTACATTAGAAGAATCCGCCCAATCCGTTGATACGCAAATCAAGGTTTTTGGCCCCATCAGCATGGATGGTACCGCGCCAGACGGAACTACCGCATCATTGCCAGAAGGCTATCCGCGATTGCTGGCCTCAGCGTTCGAATTAGCCGAAGGTGAAACTTCCAACCTGATGGAAACCGATAATGGATCATTTTATGCATTACGTGTAGATAGCATTCTGCCAGAGCGGGTTCGTGCATTGGATGAAATTAAAGGCCTTGTGATCGCCAAATGGAAAGAACAACAAAAA
>JAKUPQ010000087.1 GCA_022450665.1 Alphaproteobacteria bacterium
GCCATTTTCTGCCAACCATGGCCAATCGAATAGCTCCCCCGGATCCCATTTACGGCTGGGAGCAACTTCGGAATGGCCAATCACGTTGCGCGCTTCGATGGCATATTTTGTGATGATCTGGCGCGACACTTCCGCTACTGCCAGCATTTGAGATTTTGGAAAAGGGCGGTAACCATAATCATGTCCTGGATTAACAATTTCGATGCCCACCGAATTTGCATTTACATTTTCTATGCCGCGCCAATGGCTAATTCCTGCATGCCATGCTTTTTCGGCTTCATCCACATGCTGATATACGCTGCCGTCTTCATCAATGGTATAATGCGCACTCACCTCTTTTCCGCTGCGCCCACTCAGAATATCCAACGCATCCTGTGAAGTTTGCGTGCCAGTATAATGCAGCACCAGTATAGTAACATTTGCACCATCGCGGCTGCTTTTAAACGGAGTAGGAAGCGAATGAATATGCATAGATGCCTTCTTATATTTGTTTAAACTTAGCGGCAGATGTTATTAGAATCAATCATCGGCTTTAGGTGCAAAACGCACTTTTTCCACACGGTTTCCATCCATAGCAACGACAGTCACCTGCCAACCTTCAATTTCAAATACCTCTCCTGTTTCTGGCATATTCTGTAGCACATGTAATACCATACCACCCACGGTATGAAAATCGCCCTCATTAAAGCGCGGCAGGGTAATGTAGTCGCGCAGCTCGTCTACATCAGTACGTCCATCCACTTCATAACTGCCGTCTTCATGGGATTGGATGTGCGGCGGTTCTTCCGTTTCATGTTCTTCTGGCATATCTCCGGCAATTGCTTCCAACACATCATTTTGCGTAACAATGCCCTGAAATCCGCCAAACTCATCCACAACAAACACCATCTGCATGGCAGTGCCCTTAAACAGTTCGAGCATTTCAAGTACGGGCTTGTTTTCCGGTACATGCATAGCAGTCACCATACATGCCAGCGGATCCAGTTCCTGATGCAACAACAACGTATTCAATACATCTTTTTTCTGCACAATACCCACCGCTTCGTTGGCGGGGCCATCATGCACAACCAGCCTTGAATAGGGAGATTGCACCAATTTTTGCTGAATCGTATGCAGTGGATCAGATAAATTAAAGCTCTCCACTTCGGTACGCGGTGTCATAATGTATTTCACTGGCTTTTCTGCCAACCCCAAAACCCCACGCATCATACTGCGCTCTGTGGCATTAAACGCTTCATGCATACTCCCCGTACTGGCAAGCACCGCAACGTCGCTACTACGCATTTCCATTTGCCCGCCCATCAGGCGCAATACCGCATTAGCGGTACGATTACGTAAGGAATGTTTGATTAAAACGCGCTTTCGGTTAAAGCGTGCCCATTGATTAAACGCCTCGATTAACACCGAAAATCCAATAGCGGCATAAAGGTACCCTTTTGGAATATGAAAACCAAACCCCTCAGCAACTAAGCTGAAGCCGATCATCATCAAAAATCCGAGACATAAAATTACTACGGTAGGGTGGGCGTTAACAAACTTTGTGAGCGGCTTACTGGCAATCATCATCAATACGATGGCAATGATAACTGCCGTCATCATTACCGGAAGCTCATCTACCATGCCAACGGCGGTGATTACTGCATCTATAGAAAACACCGCATCAAGCAGCATAATCTGCGCCACTACGCCCCAGAAACCCGCATGAGATTTTGGGCTGGAATTATCGTGATGATCGCCTTCCAACCTATCGTGCAGCTCCATCGTGGCCTTAAATAACAAGAACATTCCACCCAGAAGCAATATTACATCACGTCCGGTAAATTCTTTGCCATAAAGAGTAACCCACGGAGTAGTCAGGCTCATTAGCCATGAAATACTGGCCAACAGGCCTAGCCGCATAACTAAGGCGCCACCTAGCCCTAACAGACGGGCTTTGTCACGGTGCTGCGGAGGTAATTTGTCTGCCAGAATGGCAATAAAAATCAGATTATCAATGCCGAGTACGATTTCCAGCACAATCAATGTTAATAATCCGGCCCATATCGTGGGGTCTGCAAGCCATTCCATGTGGGGTAACTCGTTATCTGTTATTATCTGTTTTCTTACGCCGCAGCCGCGCCCGCCCTATCGTGGCAAGCTTGGGTCTGCGGATGGCGATGATAGCGACACCGGAAAGCGTAATCAACCCGCCAATTATTATTTGTAGGCTAAGCTCTACCGGATAGAGTATCTGCCCTACCGCAATCGCAAATACCGGAACGGTGAGATTAAAGGGCGTAATACGCGATACTTCACATTGTGTAAGCAGGTAATACCATAGGCCATAAGCGATCACGGTTGAAAAAATCGCCGAATACGCTATCGAAAGACCTGCATAAAATGTTGTGGTGGCTATCAATTGCCATTGGTTTGCCCCTTCGAACAACAACGACAACAGCATTAGCTGCGGAACAGAGAGTAACGACATCCAGCCCAGCATTTCCAATATATTTACTGCACCTTCTTTTTTGATCATCACATTCGACAGCGCCCAGCAAAATGCCCCCGCCATAATCATGCAAAACGGGAGAAAATGCTCTACCACATTGGGCGTACCCGCAATAAGAATTATCCCCACAAAAGCGATCATCAACCCAAAGCTCCGCCATGCCCCAAGCTTATCGTTGAACCAAATAGCACTTAATAAACATGAAAATGGCACACCAAGTTGCACAGTAATGACCGCCGTGGGAATATCACTGCCCATAGCCATTGCACCAAACACCAGCGCAAAATGCAATGTGCCAAGTATAAATGCAATTTTTAACGCAAATGGCAGGCTAATACTGCGCTTGCGATGGCGGATATAATAAAAAGGCAGCAAAATCGCAGCCACTAATGTAAAGCGCAATGCCAGCATCAAAAAAGGCGGAAAATGCTCTAACCCAACTTTTACAGCAGTGAAATTGGAGCCCCAGCAGAATGCTACAATCAGGGCTAAACATATATATTTCACAGACACAGGAAAAACTTTCTGACAAATTCAGGCATTGGGGTCGATACTTGGCAAATCATCGCGCACCGTTTGAGACAATTTTCGCGCCCGCACCTTACCCAGCATTGCCAATCGTGGGCGACGCATTACAATAATTCCTACACCTATCAGCGTAATAGCCGCTGATATCATTACCTGCGGGGTAATGGGGGAGTCAAGAAACAACTTGCCTAGCCCAAAAGCAATGAAAGGCCCAAGCATGGTATAAGGGGTGATCTGGCTGGCCAGATAGCGAAACAGCAAATAGTACCATATTGCATATGCACCAATCGTAGCACCCAGCGCAAGATACAATACGCCCACCACCTCACGCCATTGTATTTTTTGCATGGCAGCTATTTGACCGGTTTCGAAAATTGCCGATAGCACTAGCAATTGCCCTGCGGCCATAAGTGCCATCCAGCCTAAAAATGGCCAGATTTTTACTTCGCCATATTGTTTCATTAATATATTAGCCAGCCCCCAGCCTACCGAGGCAGAAAGCAGTGCGATGAATCCGGCATAGTTATTTGCTACATTGGGTGTGCCGGCGATAAACACCGCTCCCATCATCGCAATCACCAGCCCAGAGCTGCGCCATGGCCCCAACTTATCTTTAAGCAAAATAGAGCCGAACATGCACGAGAATGGCACACCCAACTGGCCGACCACAATAGCGGTGGCTACGTTAATACCCCAGCCCATTCCTGCCAGACCAAAGCCAAAATTAAACACCCCCAACAACACTGAAAGCAAGGCCACGCGCTTCATCGAAATGTTAGGCAGGCCACACCATGGCAACAATACCGCAGCCACCACAATAAAGCGCAAGGCTGTTAGAAAAAACGGCGGAAATAATTCCAGCGCATATTTTCCGGCAACATAATAGCCACCCCATAATGTGAGCGTGATTAGTAATAACAAAAAATGAAAGGGCCGCATTAACCGCGACGTTCCGCACGTATCGCGTTATATGCTGCATTAAGCTGTGCCACCTGACGGCTGGCAATCAGCACCGCTTCGGCAGAGCCACCACGCGATTGCACGCTATCCGGGTGATATTCGCGCATCAAGCGATGATAGGTATAACGTATAGTCACGTCCGGCCAGTCACGCTTTACGCCCAACACCATATAAGGGTCATCTTCCTCGGTATGCACGATATGCTGACGCATTAAACGCTCAAAAGCATGCCGACCAATATGGAAGCAGCGCGCAATTTCACGGAGTAATTTTTCTTCTGCTGGCTCCATCGCACCATCAGCCGTTGCCACCTTAAATAAGCGCGACAACACATCGCTTAATAAACGACGGTGTTTCGCGGGCGGGAACAAGGCCGCAATGCGGCGGGCGTGGTCGATCGCTGCCATATTATCGCGTAGCGCCATGCCAAATAAACGGCAGATTTTATCATGCTCGCTTGCTGGCATTGGAAACACCTCGCGAAACACAATGAATTCTTCACGGCTTGGCGCCCCATTCACGCGGGAAAGCTTTGCTGCCAACGCAATAATAGCAAAGGTAAACGCAATTTCACGGAAATTATCCTGACTATCCGCCGCAGAAATTTCATTGCGCACTTCACGAAGGCCTTGCGTACGATGCCGGTTACGTACCCAGTCGCGCATTTGCCCCAGCGCTAGTGCCGGTGCATCTGCTGCACGTACTGTCATCTCTATCCAGCCTTCGTTACGCATATTACTCATACCAAGTATTCCGCATTTATAAGTTTAGAGCACAATATATAGTATATATTTATGGCATTCAACCATTGCCTGACATAAAAAGCAAAATAGTTTAGCGCTATGCACAGCGCATAGCCAAACCAGACCACTGGAGAATATTAAGTAAATCAGGAGCTACGCAGCTGTTCGCCTGCGATAATAAGCAGGCGATTCATTTCTTCGCGCACTTCATTTGCAGTAATGCTAATGCCAGCTTTTTCAAGATCTTTGAGCACCTTATTAAGCACATCCTCATCGCCTGGCGCTTCAAAATCCGCTGCTACCACCTCTTTTGCATAGTCATCATGCTTTTCTGACTCAAGATGCATCTGCTCGGCCGCCCACAGACCCAGCAATTTATTGCGACGCGCAATAATTTTGAAATCCGTTTCTTTGTCATGCGCATATTTGTTTTCAAACGCATCTTTACGGTCATCAAATGTAGTCATAGCGGCTTCCTGTATGAATGAGCAACGAAGCTGTATATTTATCACGCCCAGTTACAAATGCAAGATTTTGTCGCAGGGGTTATGCATAAAAAGCAACCTCTCATCTGTATTTGGCATTTGCCCTGTGCTATATTATATACTACAACGGTACTGCTTATATTATCAGTCTATTTCGGCGCAACCGCAGCGGGGTATTTATGGCGCGCAAAACTCCTCTTTATGAAGGCAAAGCAAAACAACTATTCGAGGGGCCAGAGCCTGGCACGCTAATTCAGCATTTCAAAGACGATGCCACTGCGTTTAACAATAAGAAAAAAGGCACTATTTCTGGTAAAGGCGTACTAAACAACCGCATTTCAGAATTTATTATGCTACGCTTGGAAGAAATCGGCGTTCCCACCCATTTTCTGCGTACATTGAATATGCGCGAACAACTTATCCGCGCCGCAGAGATCATCCCTATTGAAGTGATTGTGCGCAATTATTCTGCCGGTGGCTTTGCTGAGCGCTTTGGTGTGGAAGAAGGCTTGCCCCTACCACGCCCCATCATCGAATTTTGTCTAAAAAGCGATTCGCTGGGCGATCCGCTCATTTCTGAAGATGTGATTTTTGCCTTTGAATGGGCTGATCCTATGGAAATTGATGAAATTCGTCTGCTTGCTTATCGCATTAACGATTACTTATCTGGTTTATTCCGTGGTGCAGGCTTACAATTGGTTGACTTCAAAATGGAGTTTGGCCGCGTCTATGACGAAGAAGGCTACGAAGGCATTGTGCTTGCCGATGAAATCAGTCCTGACTCATGCCGCCTGTGGGATACCCGCACCGGCGAGAAGCTGGACAAAGATCGTTTTCGTCGTGATATGGGCAAGGTAGAAGAAGCCTATCAGGAAGTCGCCCGTCGATTGGGCGTGCTTTCCGGCGAAGGTGAGTTCTCGCCACTAGAGGAATCTAAAACCAACAAAGCCACGCCTAAACCCAAAACCAGCACTGCACGCGGCGAGGTTTCAGGGAAAAAACCCCAAAAATCCAAACCCGCACCCAAAAAGAAATAAACGGAGCATTTCGTGAAAGCCATAATTCATGTTACATTAAAGACAGGTGTATTGGATCCTCAGGGCAAAGCTATTGCTAATACCCTGCACGCTATGGGGTTTGATACTGTAAATGATGTGCGTCAGGGAAAATATATTGAACTGGACTTGCTAGACATCAGCCATGAAGAAGCGGAAAAAGCTGTAGATGCAATGTGCAGCAAGCTCTTGGCCAATACTGTGATAGAAAACTACACTTATGAACTTACAGAATAGTTACAAGGATTTTAAATAATGCGTGCAGCCGTCATTGTTTACCCAGGATCCAACTGTGACCGCGATGTAACATCGGTTTTACAAGATGTAATGGGTGCTGCCCCCCAACGGGTTTGGCATAACGACACCACCCTCCCACCTGTTGACATAGTTGTATTACCCGGCGGATTTTCCTATGGCGATTATTTGCGCTGCGGGGCAATGGCTGCCCATTCTGCCATTATGCACGCAGTAAAAGCTCATGCTGAGCGTGGCGGCTATGTGTTAGGTATTTGCAACGGGTTTCAGGTTTTAACCGAAACTGGCTTGTTGCCAGGAGTGTTATTGCCCAATGCAGGGTCGCACTTTATATGTAAAGATGTATTTTTACGTGTGGAACAATCCCACCCTCCCTTCACCTCAGAATATACTGCGGGACAGGTCGTATCTATTCCTGTTGCCCATCATGATGGAAATTATTTTTCCCCGCCGGAGCAGTTGCAAGCACTTGAAGACAATCAGCAAATTGCATTTCGTTATTGCAACGCCCAAGGTGAACTAACGGCAGACTCCAACCCCAACGGCTCGTTAAATAATATTGCTGGCGTATTTAATAATAAGCGCAATGTGTTGGGCATGATGCCCCACCCAGAGCGTCATGCAGACCCGCTTACCGGCGGCACAGATGGTCGGGCGCTTTTTTCTGCACTAGGTGCATTACAAGGCGAGGTCACATAAATAGCGTCAGTTTAGATTGCGCTAACAGAGGATACTAAAATGCTCGTAACGATTTTCTGGATATTTTTCTTCCTGTTTCTTACCGCTATCAGCACTTTTATTATTCGTCGCTACGAAACTAAATCCACTTCTGACTTTATGATGAAGTTCGCGTTTTTGGGCGTCATTTTATTGATTGGTGGCATGTCTATGGTGGGCATGTTCCGTTACTATCATAATCTGCCTGTTGGCTTTGAATTGCGTGAAGACGCCCCCCTCTCTCAAAAACTAGAGGTAGCGACTTCTACAGAAATCACACCGGAATTAGCGCAACAATTAAGCAAAGACTCTAATCGCGAAGTGCGCTATGAACTGGCAGCAAATTTTTACATTGATGTAACCGCTATCGCAAACTTGCTGGAAGATCCTAATGTAGCGGTACGTAAGCGTATGGCGCGTAACTTAAGCGTACCTATTGAAATGCTCGAATCGCGTTTGCATAGTGAAAAAGACCCCAGCGTTATTGCCACTATTCAGGAAAGCATCCGTTTTCGCAAATCGAGATTAGCAGGTACCGGACAATCTATTCCTGTGGATCCCAATCCACGTTTACGTATTACCGAAGCATTGGAATTGCTAGACGAAGGCAGCGAAGATTACCGCAAGATTCGGTTAGCCATTGGTAGCCGACCGTTTTTGTATTCAGTGGATTCACTTGCCAGCGATAAAAACCCAGATGTACGCTATGCCGCCGCATCCAATATTAATGTATCCAATACAGTATTAAAAGAGCTGCTACGTGATGTAGATGCCGGGGTGCGTACAATGGCATCCATCACATTAGGACGCAAAGAAAATACCGAAGGCGAATTGTTGGAAAGCCTTAGCATGAAGAATAATTCTTTTATACGCGAGGCGGTTGCCAGC
>JAKUPQ010000088.1 GCA_022450665.1 Alphaproteobacteria bacterium
CCGCCGCCCGTGGCAATACACGGTTTATTACGGTGCGGTTTGGTAATGTACTTGGTAGTACCGGATCAGTGGTGCCATTGTTTCAAAAGCAACTAAAAAAGGGCGGCCCCATCACCATTACGCATCCCGATATGGTGCGTTATTTTATGACAGTGCGCGAGGCAGTAGAATTGGTATTACAGGCGGCTGCAATGGGCGCAAAGCCCGAAGAATCGCGCCATGGATTGATTTTTGTGGTTGATATGGGACAGCCTGTTCGTATTGAAGAATTGGCTATACAAATGATTCGCCTCGCCGGGTTTAAGCCGCACGAAGATATCAAATTAGTTTACACGGGGCTGCGTCCGGGCGAGAAGCTTTATGAAGAGCTGTTTCACTATTCTGAAACATCGCTTGCGACTGAGCATGCTGGTATTTTGCTGGCATCATCGCGCAAGGTGGAGCTGGCAAAACTCGCCGCACCGCTGGCCGAACTCGATGCTGCATGTAAAGCGCGGGATCTTGATACTGCCTATACTACCTTACAAAAAATGGTACCGGAATTTCATACACAACAGATGGAAGACATGCCTGTATCCCGCGCTAAAAAAATGCCTAAAGGGAAGGCTTCCTCCGTGAGGAAAGAATCTTCGAAACCTACTAAAAAGAAACTTGCCTGATATGTCTGATTTAATGCCTATTCGCCGCGCCTTGCTTTCTGTATCCGATAAAACGGGCTTGCTGGAATTCGCCCAACTACTTGACCGCCATAATGTGGAATTACTATCTACCGGCGGCACCGCAAGAACATTGCGTGAATCAGGGCTTTCCGTAACCGAAGTTTCGGAGCATACCGGATTTCCTGAAATGCTTGATGGGCGAGTAAAAACCCTTCACCCCACGATACATGGCGGTATTTTGGCCAAGCGTTGTGATGCACAGCATCAACAGGCGCTGCAACAACATAACATTGCCCCGATCGATTTGGTGGTGGTGAATTTATATCCTTTTGCAGCCACGGTGGCAAAAGGCGCAGACTTTACGAGCTGCATCGAAAATATTGATATTGGCGGGCCTGCGATGATTCGTTCTGCCTCAAAAAACCATGAAGATGTAACCATTGTGGTCGATCCGTCAGATTATATTGCTATAGGCGAGGCAATGGAGAGCAATAAGGCACATACTACTCTTACGCTGCGTAAAAGATTGGCAGCAAAAGCCTATGCGCATACAGCCAGCTATGATGCCGCAATCAGCACATGGTTTACTAAACAGTTAGGCGATGAAAGCATGTTGCCAGAAACTCTCAATTTAAGCGCCCAGCGCCGCCAAATGCTTCGATACGGTGAAAACCCGCATCAGCAAGCGGCATGGTATAGCTGGCCAGGAGAAACAAGAGGCTTGGCCTCATGCGAACAAATTCAAGGCAAAGAGCTGAGTTATAACAATATTAACGATACTGATGCCGCCCTCGCACTGGTGCAGGAGTTTGATGTTCCGGCCGTGGCGATTATTAAACATGCCAATCCATGTGGGGTAGCGGTCGCAGACACGCAGGCTGAAGCATTTGTTAAAGCGCTGGCCTGTGACCCACAAAGTGCATTTGGGGGTATTATAGCTCTCAATCGACCCTTAAGCGCTGATACGGTTACAGCAATGGGCAAATTGTTTGTAGAGGTGATTATTGCGCCCGCCATTGAAGACGAAGCGCGTAATCTGCTTGCGAGCAAAAAGAATTTACGTGTATTGATTGGCGCTGCGGGTATGATGGATGCCTCCAGCCTGCAAGTGCGTCCGGTGGCGGGTGGATTACTGGTGCAAACTGTTGATAGCGAGGGTATACCAAAAAATACCACACTCACCAATGTTAGCAAACGCAGTGCATCCGCTCAAGAATTGAAGGACATGCAAATTGCTTTTACCGTGGCAAAACATGTGAAATCTAACGCGATTGTAATTGTGAAGAACGGGGCCACGCTAGGCATTGGCGCGGGTCAAATGAGCCGTGTAGATAGTGTGCGCATTGCCACCCACAAGGCGGCTGAAGCGGGATTGGATATAACCGGTGCGGCATTGGCATCGGATGCGTTTTTCCCATTTGATGATAATATTCATCTTGCGGCAAAACATGGCATAACGGCATTGATTCAGCCGGGTGGGTCTATTCGTGATGACGAAGTAGTGGCAGCGGCCAACCAGCACAATATGGCTATGGTAACGACAGGAATCCGCCATTTCAGGCACTAATCAGCAAACCCATAAAAATACCCCGGCGCTGCGGATGCATCCGCCATTGCTGGGGTATTTTTTTTATCTGCCGGTGTTTATGCCACTGCTGCTTTGGTTTCCTGAGCGCTTAACAGTTCCACATTGCGCATGGCCACCACCAGCATTGAGAAATCTATCACCTCGCTGGTTTCCACATCGCTCATGGTTTGCATCAGGCGGCTAACGGCTTTATCGTTGCGTCCCTGCCATTTTTCAACAGCGGTTTTGCAATCATCGGCCTTGTTCATGCCGTGTATCACTTCCATTGTCAAACGGCGTTGCTGATCAAACAAGTCATTGATGATGGATGTCACCGCAATACGATCCCAATGGCTGTCGATCACCAGTTTTTCTGCAGCAATACGCAACCATCCAAGTTGCAGGCGGCTGCCTACTTCAAAATAAATTTGTCCAACGGTGCGTACAGGAAGCTTGGTAACCAATGCTCCACGTACTACATCGCATGCAGATGATAAAATCTCTAAATCGGCCACGCGCTTGGCAATGTCTTTGGGCACATTTAAATCTGCAAAATATTCAAACTTTTCCTGACTCGATTTTTTGAGCGTGTTGGAAGCAATGGTGCCTGCCAGTTTCATAAATTCTTTGATGCCAGGCTCGTAGTCTTTCATTGCTTGCGACAAATCTACCGGCTGCGGATAGTTGCGCAAGAACCAGCCGGTAATACGTCCTACAAACTCATTAATTTCCACAAACATTTCTGCTTGCACCCATGCCGGAACTTTGCCGGTTAGCGCTTCGATTTGTGTCCATAACGGGCGCAGATCATAAGCGTCGCGTGCAATGGCGAAGGCGCGTGCAACGTCACAGGATTTCACTCCTGCATCGTCTGCCATGGTGTGGAAAAAACCGCTGCCTACACGGTTAACCATATTGTTGGTTAACACCGTGGCAATAATCTCACGCCGCAAGGCATGGCCTTCAATTTCCTCGGCAAATTGCTTTTGCATTGGGTCGGGGAAATATTCCAACAAGTCTTTGCGGAAATACGGGTCATCCGGCAAGGTAGAATCTAACACTTCCTGATAAAGTGCCAATTTACTATAAGCGAGAATCACCGCAAGTTCTGGTCGTGTGAAGCCTTGCTTTTTAGCGCGTCGCTCCGAAAGCTCTTCATCGCTGGGTAAAAATTCAATTTCGCGATTCAGCAGGCCGGATTTTTCCATAGAGCGGATCAGTCTGGCGCGGGATTCAAGAATATTCGGCCCCTGCGCTTCGGCATTCGACAGCGCCTGATTTTGCAATTCGTTGTCGCGCAGCACATGTTGTGCCACTTCATCGGTCATGCTCACCAACAGCTTGTCGCGTTTTGCGGTGTTAATTTTTCCGCTTTCAATGGCTGCTGCAAAGGCGATTTTTATATTTACTTCATGGTCAGAGCAATCCACGCCGGCCGAATTATCCAGCGCATCGGTATTAATACGCCCGCCGTTACGGGCAAATTCAATACGTCCCAATTGTGTAAAGCCCAAGTTTCCACCTTCGCCAACGACTTTACAACGCAGCTCGGTACCGTTGATGCGCAAGCGGTTATTGGCGCGATCGCCCACATCTTCATGGCTTTCCTGACGACCTTTTACATAAGTACCAATGCCGCCATTCCACAGCAAATCTACCGGTGCTTTAAGCATTGCCTGAATCAGGTCATCGGGCGCAAGACTGGTAACATCACTACCGAGGCCAAGCAACTCGCGCACTTCTTTGCTTAACGGAATGGTTTTTTCACTACGCGCAAAAATGCCACCACCTTTGGAAATGAGTTTTTCATTATAATCGGTCCAACTGGAGCGTGGCAGATTAAACAACCTGTCGCGTTCTTTAAATGTTTTAGCCGCATCGGGAGAAGGATCGAGAAAGATGTGCATATGATTAAATGCACCTACAAGCTTGATATGCTTGGATAATAACATGCCATTACCAAACACATCGCCGCCCATGTCGCCAATGCCCATGACGGAGAAATCTTCTTTCGAAATGTCTTTGCCCATTTCGCGGAAATGGCGCTCTACTGAAACCCATGCACCACGTGCGGTAATGCCCATTTTTTTGTGGTCGTATCCCACAGAGCCACCCGAAGCAAACGCATCGCCGAGCCAGAAGCCATAATCATGGGAAATGCTATTGGCAATATCCGAGAATGTTGCGGTGCCTTTATCGGCAGCTACTACCAGATAGGGATCTTCTTCGTCAAAACGTACCACATTTTTAGGGGCAACGATTTTGCCGCTCACAATATTGTCGGTAATATCGAGCAGACCGCGCAGGAATGTTTTGTAGCAAGCGATACCCTCTGCCAGTTGTTCTTCGCGTGTGCCGTTGATGGGGGGTTGCTTAACAACAAAACCTCCTTTGGATCCTACCGGCACGATAATGGAGTTTTTCACCATCTGGGCTTTCATCAATCCCAATACTTCGGTGCGGAAATCTTCGTGACGATCCGACCAGCGTAAGCCGCCGCGTGCTACTTTGCCACCGCGTAAGTGAATACCTTCCACACGCATGGAATAAACAAATATCTCACGATAGGGGCGGGGAAGCGGTAGATCCGTAAGCTTATGCGAGTCGAACTTAAACGATACATAATCTTTATGGGGAGTGTTTTTATCTTCGGGTTGGAAGAAATTGGTTCGCAGGGTTGATTCGATCACATTTAAAAACAGACGAACGACACGATCTTGCGCAAGATTGGTTACATTGCCAAGCAATTTGTTGATAGAGGTAACTATTGCATCACCTGGTGTTTTGTCGCTTTTCTTTGCGTTTTTTGCCGCTTTAGGGTCGAAACGCGCATAGAACAGCTCTACAAGTTTGCGGGTGATTTGCGGATGGGTATTTAACGCATTGATAATAAAATCCTGCCCATAGCTTAAGCCCGTTTGTTTGAGATATTTGCTATAAGCGCGCAAGAGCATTACATCGCGCCATTCAAGGCCAGCTTTAATCACCAACGCATTAAAGCCATCATTTTCCATGCGGCCATGCCATACTAAAGTAAGGGCTTCTTCAAATTGCTCTTTATACTCGAGAATATTAACGTCTTCTATTTCGGGCATGGTTAGGCGCAAGTCGCGTACCGAAATAGTGATATCCTCTTGTCCCCGTGGGGTAATTAGAAATGGATTTTCATCCAATACCCTAAAGCCCAGATTTTCTAACATGGGCAAAATATCAGAAAGCGCTACATGGCCTTTAGGGTTATATACTTTCAGGCGCACAAAGTTGTCGGCATCGTGGGTTTTGCGAAATAAATCCAGCGCCAGATGTTCCGATGTAACGGCTTCGTCAATCTTCTGAATATCGTAGACCGCGCTTTCAGAGCCGTAATGCGTGACATAATTAGCGGGAAAGGCATTTTTATAAATGCGATAGAGTCGGTCGCCCTGCTGATCACCATATTTTTCCATCAGCGATTCCAGTAGCGAATCGCTCCATAAATTGGTTACTTCGGCGATGGCAGTTTCGATTTTTTTCAAATCCACCTGAGGAATTTTTCCGGGCTGGGTGGCAATAATCAAATGCACCCGCGCCAATTGTGAGTCGGTTACCTGCGTATAATAAGCGGTAACTTTGCCGTTATAGGCACGCTCTAAGATGGTTTGAATTTTTTCGCGCAGATACGTCGAAAAACGTTCGCGTGGCACATATAACATGCAGCTTACAAAGCGCTCAAATAAATCGGTGCGGGCAAACAGCCGCACATCAGGGCGCGAATCGAGGGAGAGTATGCCCATACCTGCGTTAAACAGCTCGTCTTCACCAATTTGGAACAACTCATCGCGAGGCAAAAACTCCATGATCGCTTTAATGGCTTTGCCGTTATGGCTAACAGGGCCAAAATTTGCGCGCTCGAGAGTGCGGGCAATTTTACGGCGAATAATAGGAATGTCGTCGGCACTTTGATAATATACTTTAGAGGTAAATAATCCCAAAAAGCGATTTTCGCCAACCACTTCGCCCTTTTTATTGAATTTCTTAATCGACACATAATCCATATGAATAGGGCGATGCACCGGCGATTTCATGTTGGCTTTAGTGATTTCCAGCAATTGTGGGTTGAGTGCAAAATGCAATACTTCTGGCGGCAATGCGCTTAAACCTTTAGGTTTCAGATCGCTTTCTTCCATGCGGAATAAGCCAAGTTCTGAGCCGTCCACCACGTCATAGGCATCTTTTTTCTTGGCATCGACAAAATCATATTCCATATAGCCGAGAAACACGAAGTTATTATCGCGTAGCCACTGCAAAAAATCTTTTACTTCTGCCACATCTTCGCTGCGAAAACTGGCGGGGGCGTGATCAATAATATCCAGGTTAATATCAATTTTTGAAAGAATTTCACGCCAGTCTGCTACTGCAAATGATACTGCGTTCAGCACATGTGAGATGTTCTTTTCGAGGTCTTTTTTGCTAATATCCTCCGGCAGTGCCGAAACATGTATATGCATGAACGATTCGGTGATGGTTTCGCCATCATCGGAGCTACGATCCCGCTTGGTAACACTGTCACCCCGTTCTTTTACTTTAATGAGCTTGCCTTTTTTGTCACGTTTTACACGTAAGACGGGATGAATTAATTCATAAATACTCAAATCATGGCGAGCCAGTTCTGCGGTGACAGAATCGACCAAAAATGGCATATCGTCACCAATAATTTCAATTACGGTGCGATCAGATTTCCAACCATATTGTTTTTTCTCTGGCTTAAAAACACGGATTTTTGGTTTATGTGGAGTGCGTTCACTGATAAAATCATAACCTGATACGGCAATGGCGGCGGCTACTTCTGGCTCAAGCGTTTCCAAATCCATAATTGGCATTTTGTCATATACCTGACGAACAAAGAAAGTCAGCTCCTCGCCGCCTTTTTTAGGGACATGTTTGACAATTCTATCGAGATAGGTTTTGAATTTTTTCTGATATTGGTCCATAGTGTCCATCGCTTAAATGAGGCTAAAAGTCACAGAAAATGTGGCTATAGAAGACTTTAGGACTAGCCCATTTTACATGGACTATAAAGTAAAATTATTGTTTAAATTTATTGCGTTGCAACAAATATGACCCTACCAGAACAGCCCAAAAACACGCATTACCAAGCGCTTATAGACCCATTATGCAATATGGCTATTGCCGCAGGTGAAAAGATAATGGAATTTTATCGCTCCGGAACTCATAAAACGGCGCTTAAAGCAGATAATTCTCCGGTGACCGAAGCAGATATTGCTGCACATAATATTATCGTGCAGGAATTGCTGAGAATCACGCCAGAAATACCTATTGTCAGTGAGGAAAATGCACAATTTCCCGATATTTCCAACAGCCCGCTTTATTGGTTGGTTGATCCGCTGGATGGTACAAAGAGTTTTATCCGCAGAAGTGATGAGTTTACGGTCAATATTGCGTTGATGGAAAATAACGAGCCGTTATTTGGTGTGATTTATGTGCCAGCAAAAAGCATTTTATATTACGGCAGTGAAGAATATGGCGCCTACCGTCAGTTGCCCAATGATGCCCCGCGCAGAATCTATGCGCGTAGTCAGCCGGAGGAGGGAGCAGCAGTGGTGGTAAGCGTGTCGCATATTACCGCAGAGACGGAGGCATTTTTGCAAACGGTGCAAATTCAATCCCGAGTAGCGGCCTCCAGTTCTTTGAAATTTTGCCGTATAGCTGAAGGCGTAGCCGATATTTACCCGCGTTTTGGCCCTACCTGCGAGTGGGACACAGCCGCTGGCCATGCACTGGTAAAAGCCGCTGGTGGCAGAGTGCTGGGTGTGGATGGATCGCGTTTTATCTACGGAAAGCAACCACAGTTCC
>JAKUPQ010000089.1 GCA_022450665.1 Alphaproteobacteria bacterium
TAAGGACGGAAAATCTTATCCCGGTGTGGCACCCGTTGCGAAGCAACAGGGGAAGTTTGTAGCGCAACATATCGTGAGCCGAATAAAATCGAAAAGTATCAAGCCATTTCGGTATAAAGACTTTGGTTCTATGGCGACGATTGGTCGTTATTCTGCCATAGCAGACTTTAATGGCCTGCATATTAAAGGCTGGCTCGGATGGTTTTTATGGGGCTGGATTCATATTTTCTTCCTCATAGGATTTCGCAACCGCCTGCGCGTATATGCCAGTTGGACATATGAATATTTCACATTCAAACGCGGATCGCGGCTTATTCTATCTGAAGCGGAAGATGAGTAACCAAAGATATAAAGCGCAGCCGTAAGATAAAATGGAAAACTACAAAGCTGCTTGAAAGCTTGCAGACAAAGTAGCGCTAATTATCGGAGGGGATTCCGGTAAGAGTTCACCTATTGGCGCAATTTCCGTATTCAAAGCGGGATATATAGAAAAACAGACTTAAATGCGCTTGTGTCGGCGGTGGCAGTGATGTGCCATGAGGGTTTTTATCGCTTACCGAAAATCTCATGATGGTAGCCATTTCCATTTGGATGCTGATGAAATAGATGCGCACCTAAGCTCCGAATTGCTCTTATATAGATTTGACGTCACAGGAAACGCCAGTAAATCGCAAAATTATTGTGTCTTTAGCACAATCCAAACACGTGATTTAATATAGGAGAATTTGATGAATACACCATATGCACTTATTAGTGGCGCTTCGGACGGTATCGGTTTCGAGTTAGCCAAGCTATTTATTCAAGCCGATTATAATCTGGTTATCGTGTCGGATAATATGACGAAACTCAAGAAAGCTGAAGCGCAATTGCAACAGTTCTCTGCTGGCCATAAGATAGAAATTATCGAGTCAGATTTGGCCGCCCCTGAAGGAGCAAAATTTGTTTTTGATAGCGTCATGGAGCGCGGCATCGAGATTGAGGTGTTGGTGAATAATGCCGGTGTTGGTGTATATGGGGATTTCGCAAGCGAGACCAATCTTAAAGAAGAAATGCGCATGCTGCAGCTTAATACTTTCTCGGTCGTTGCGCTGAGTAAATACTTCGTGCGCGGAATGGTACAAAGAGGTTCGGGCAAAATTCTTATTACTTCGTCCATTGCTGGTATGAGCGGCGCACCTTGGCTTACGGTCTATGGTGCCACCAAAGCCTTTGATTATATTTTTGCTCTCGGATTGCGGGAAGAATTAAAAGATACCGGCGTTACAGTAACGGCACTGCTGCCGTCACAAACGGACACGAATTTCTTCAATCGCGCCGATATGGAGAATTCCAAAATAACCGAAACGAAAATGGCTGATCCTGCGAAAGTAGCCAAGGCGGGTTTTGATGCTTTGATGGAAAACGATGGGCATGTGGCCTCTCCCTTACGGTCAAAGTTCATGGCATCGCTGGCAAATTTTGTGCCTGATGAACTCATGACGCATTTTGCTGAAAAGCAGCAAAAACCAATCAACCACTAAGCTACCACAAAAAGGAGAATATTATGAAAGCTTTGCGCTTGCATGGTAAGGAAGACGTGCGTGTTGATAACGTGCCCGACCCTAAAATCGAAGACCCGAAAGACGCGATTATCCGCGTGACTGCTACCGCGATTTGCGGTTCGGATCTGCACCTTTATGGAGCGCTGGTTCCTAGTCTCAAAGAAGGAGATATTCTCGGTCATGAATTTATGGGCGAGGTGGTCGAAGTGGGAAGTGAAGTCACACGCTTGAAAAAAGGCGATAAGGTGGTAGTACCGTTCACGATTTCTTGCGGGCATTGTTTCTTTTGTGAAAGAGAGATGTATTCGCTTTGTGACAACACAAACCCTGAAGCCGCGCTTGCAGAAAAAGCGATGGGACATGCTACATGCGGTATGTTTGGGTATGCACACATCACCGGCGGATATTCCGGCGGTCAGGCTGAGCTGGTGCGTGTACCCCATGCAGATTTCGGCCCCATCAAAGTACCTGTTGGCTTGGCAGATGATAAAGTGCTTTTCCTGTCCGACATCTTTCCTACCGGATGGATGGCCGCGGAGAATGCCAATATTCAACCAGGTGACACAGTAGCTGTTTGGGGCTGCGGCCCCGTGGGTCAGTTTTCGATTAAAAGCGCGTGGATGCAAGGTGCAGGCCGCGTGATTGCGATAGATACAGTACCCGAACGGCTCAAAATGGCGGAAACTTATGGCGGAGCAGAAACCATTAACAGCTTCGATCCGGATGAAGTCTATGAGAAGCTCATGGAAATGACAGGACACGGTCCCGATAGCTGCATTGATGCTGTGGGCGCAGAAGCTCACGGTCACGGGGTTGCAAATAGTATTATTGATACTGCAAAAGATATTGCCCATGTGAAGTTACCGCGTCCTTATGTATTGCAGCAAATCATCACTTGTTGCCGTAAAGGTGGGCACCTCTCGATACCAGGTGTGTATGTAGGAATGGTAAACATGATTCCATTCGGTGGGCTTATGAACAAGGCCTTAACCGTTAAAACCGGTCAGACCCATATGCAAAAATACCTGCAGCCGTTAATGGATCGTATCGTAAACGGGGAAATTGATATTTCTGAAATCATTACGCATCGCTTACCGCTCGAGAAAGCACCTCATGCCTACAAGATTTTTCAGCAGAAAAAAGATGGCTGCATCAAGGTGTTCTTAACTCCCTGACTAAACAAATAACATTAGAGCTACAGGCTGGTTCTATAGGCCATATTGAAGTACATTGTGAGAGGGACTTGCCGATCACTGAAACAGGTTATGAGTCGATTTTCATCAATCGCTTTGATATAGCCGATGTAAGAATAGCCGCCACCCTTATCCGTGGAAGTTTAGATAAGATCGCTACGCAGACGAATTGGCAGCCACATTCTCAGCTATCGTTGTTTTAATTTTCACACTTTACATTCATGTGTTTTGCGCCCCAATCGCGCATGGCAATCATGATAGGTTCAAGGGAGCGGCCATAATCGGTAAGTGAGTATTCAACTTTTGGCGGCACTTCGGCGTACACTTTTCGTTTGACCACTTTGTCGTTCTCCAGTTCACGAAGCTGGTTTGTCAGCATACGTTGAGTAATGCCATCAATAGTTTTCCTCAGTTCACCAAAACGCAGAACATCATTCTGCAAAAGCAAAAAAATAATTACTGGTTTCCATCGCCCGCCAATAACGGCGAGCGTAGCTTCTACGGAACAGCCATACGGCCCACCGCAATTTTTATTTTCTTCTGTAGCCATTATTTCTCCTTAATGGTTACTACTTTGTGCCTACGTAACAAAATAATGCGTACTTGTTATTTATGTTTGTTATGGCATATATAATTCAATCAATATGATTTGTCTAGCGAGCAGGAGGAAAGTTATGAAAAAGTTGCTTATAACCGCATTGATAGCATCGTCACTTTGTACGGGCGTTGTCCATGCGTCAGAGGTGAAAACACTATCATTCGATAATATAGAATGGGGGCACTTAATTCCTGCCCGTGGTGATGCCAGCCCTGCAGCTGCTAATCTATGGGGGGATCGCACAAGCGATGGCGCAACAGGATTTCTTGTGAAGTTCAAAGATGGTTTTTCCAGCCCGCCGCATATTCATGATGTAACGTATCGCGGTGTAGTGATTAGTGGGCGTGTTCATAATGACGACCCTGCTGCAAAGGAAATGTGGCTGTCAGCGGGGTCATTCTGGACACAACCCGCTGGGGAAGCGCATATTACCGCTGCGGAAGGTGAAAATAACATCGCCTATATTGAAATTGATAGCGGGCCTTATTTGGTCAAGCCAGAAAGCGAAGCCTTTAATAATGGTGAGCGACCAATCAATGTAAATGAGTCCAATCTTGTTTGGTTGAATGCTGATGACATTGCATGGCTACCCGCATCGGATAGCTCTGCGGAAGTCGCTTTCCTATGGGGAGAACGCGGTGAAGGCAAGCTGGGGGGAGCATTGTTAAAGTTACCTGCCGGATTTGCTGGCAACATTGAAAGCGAAGCAATCGTATTTCATGCGGTGGTTATCAAGGGAAGCCTTGAGCTTTCTGAAAATAATAAAACGCTCAATGCAGGTAGCTATTTTGGTCTGAATGATAAACGATCAGTCTTTGTAGCATCTGGCGCGGAAGACGAAGTAACCATCTACATCCGTGCAGATGGTAAATACAGCGTAACTTCACAGTCAGCAGAAAAATAGCAAACGCAGTTTAATAGTGAGAGGAAATGCCCATGAAAGCAATGATACTCAAACAATTTGGTGAAAGTGACGGCTTTGAAGTTGCCGAGATAGAAAAGCCAGCGGTGAAGGCAGGTCATGTTTTGGTCAAAATCGCTGCCACCAGCGTCAATACGGTCGATACAATGATCCGTAGTCAGGGTGAAGATTTAGCGCCTCTCGCGCCTGAGTTGCCTGCGGTACTCGGCATGGATTTTGCCGGTACGGTGGAAGCTGTTGGTGATGGTGTTACTGACTTTGCTGTTGATGATCAAGTCTATGGCTGTGCTGGCGGGTTGGCCGATCTGCAAGGAGCACTTGCGGAATATATGGTTGCCGATGCAAAGCTGATAGCTCATAAGCCAAAAACGATCTCAATGAAAGAAGCCGCCGCACTTCCATTAGTTGGCATCACTGCCTATGAAGGCTTAGTCCGTGCTGGCACAGGCGAAGGCCAAAAGGTGCTAGTACATGGCGGCTCTGGTGGGGTTGGGCATATTGCTGTGCAGCTAGCCAACTATTTTGGTGCAAATGTCTATTCCACAGGCGGTGGTGATGATCAGCTAACGCTTATAGAAAGCCTTGGTGCAACGCCGATCAATTATAAAAATGAGCAAGTCGCCGATTACGTTGAAAAGCATACGGATGGCGCAGGTTTTGATGTGGTCTATGATTCTGTCGGCGGAGAGAACCTAACTAATTCCTTTGAAGCTGCCAGATTAAACGGTCAGGTTGCCACAACTGTTTCCATGGTAGAACTCGACCTGTCACCAGCGCATTTCAAGGGACTGTCGGTGCATGTCGTATTCATGCTAATTCCTATGCTGCATGATTATAAGCGTGAAGAGCATGGAAAAATATTGGCAGAAATTGCTCAAATTGTAGATGAAGGAAAGTTAAAACCAGTTCTTGATGAACAGAATTTTGGCTTAGAAGATGCTGGAAAAGCGCATGATCGTTTGGAAAGTGGCAAGGCTATGGGTAAAGTTGTCGTTACGATATAGGAAAGAACATGTCTGAAATTATTCTTGTAACAGGCTTTACCGATGGTATTGGGCTAGAAGCCTGCTGCTTTTCTAACTCATTCTGTTGCAATGTGCGTTTGTGATGGCTTGTAATGCAATCAAGCAAACCAAGCGGCCGATTGCAAGATCCAGAAAGTGCGCCAGTACATAAGGCACTAGCCAAGGTATCGTGATGTAGTGCATTGTGGAAATCACGCAGGATGAACGTCATATCTCTTTGTTTTGGGGTTTCCTAAACATATCAGAGCATGGCGAGGAATTAGCGCGTAACAGATCAGATTAGGGTGTCCAGCAGCAACCGACATCACATCACCGCGCTGCGGTCATAGCTTCCCTTCCGACACGGCTAGTTATTATGACTTGATAAATTCCTCTGTAAACTTGCCAATATCAGGGTATCTATATTGACTGGTTGATGCGTTGCACAATACACTGCCATTATTTATATTTATATATTGTAACGGCTTATGTCGCAGCCAAGGTTGGCGCAGTACGCGCCATTGTGCGCTAGGCGGTGTGCTTGTGATCCTTACTCATGCTTGATTCTTAGTCAATTATGATGGGTTTCTCGCGACGGGATTCAAGCCGTAAATTGCTACAGACCGCGTGGTCAGTGTTAGACAATGTTAATACACCACTTTGATTTGCCGTATCCAATAAGAATATAGCAATTTTATCTACTGTTATTGTAAAAGATGTAGAGCGTTTGATATGCTAGCAATAGCAATGGCCAATCGCTGTGTTTTCTTTGGTTGAATATCTTTATTTTTAGAGCGTACTGGGCATGTTTTATTTCGGCATACCGCTGATCAGTAAAAAAGCGGCGGTGAATTGGGAGCAAACGGTGGATTTGCTAAATGCTACTTTGGCATCTATTGCACAGCAGAGTTGCGACCAATTTCACTGCCTTATCGCTTGCCATGATATTCCTCCCATTAATAAGGAATTTAAAAAATTCGTTACTTTTCTGCCGGTTGATGCGCCCATTCCCACCGGAATTACCGAAATGCGGCAGGATAAAGGCCGTAAGAAGCGCCGTTTGAGCGCACATTTTGTTGAGCAAGGCGAGGGTTATCTCATGTTCCTCGATTCCGACGATCTGGTGCATAAAGACTTAGTAAAATATGCCTTGGAAACAGACAATCCTAATGGCTACATTGTGCAAATTGGCTATGAATATAATTCGCATACCAATCGCTTAATGCGCCGCAATAATTTTAATAATATTTGCGGAAGCTGTGGTATTTTCAGACTAAAGCCCGAAGATCGCGAAGTGGATAAGCAAAGCGATGCTTTCTTTTATAATAAATTACAATCACATAAAGAGTTTGATGCGGTTTGTGCTGCCCATAATCGCCCCTTACAGCCTATTCCATTTCCTGCCGTAGTGTATTTACGCACTGCTGATATCACCATTTCCACGCGATTTTTTAAGGCGAAGGGCTTGCGCTTGCTAAAGCAGCAGATCAGAGAGCAACTCCAAAAGAAAAAATTAACACCAAATATTTGCGAAGATTTTCGACTGCGCGCCTAAACTTAATGAAATATTATTGTAATAACATGCTGTTTATTAATAACAATCTACCCTCCGGTTTCTTTTTGCGTGTCTGACGCGGCCTCCCGCTAAAAATTATAGTACTTATTAAAATTTTATTTAGTGGAACACAAATCTTAATGTCAATTTTGTGACTTAGAGCGCTTAATATCCCCACAAATTTATCTGGATACTCTAGCGGGAGAAATTAAATGGCATCCACCATATACGAAGCAGAAAACGCACTCATTGTTGGCGCAGAAGTAAAAAGCTACCGTCCGGGCGCAAGCAACGCCTATGTCGATTATGCTAACAATTCTGGCGATTACATTGAATGGACAATAAACCAAGAAGCGGCAGGTCAATATGATCTGGCATTTCAATATGCGTTGGGCGCAAGCAATAGCCGCCCGCTCAAGCTTTATATAAATGGAGAAGAGCAGACAGACTTGCTGAATTTCACCAGCACTGGAAGTTGGGATCAATGGAACGCAATAACGAAAACTCTGCAATTAAACGCAGGGGAAAATTCTGTGCGTATTGAAGCTGCAGGCAGCAGTGGACCTAATATTGATTTTTTACAAGTTTCTGATCCCGTTAGCGGTGGCGAGGATACGACTACGGGTGGTGGAGAAGACACTACTGCCGGCGGGGGAGAAGATACTACCACAGGCGGTGGAGAAGACACTACTGCCGGCGGTGGAGAAGATACGACCTCGGGTGGTGGAGAAGACACTACATCGGGTGGAGGTGGAGAAGACACCACCACGGGTGGCAACGCAGCATATGATATGATGTTTGAAGCAGAAGATGCAGTGATTGTAGGCGGTGTTGTGAGCGATTACCGCGCTGGCGCCAGCAATGCGTATGTCGATTATACCAATAATACCGGTGACTATATTGAATGGACTGTGAGCCTCGATCAGGCAGGAGATTATAATCTGGCGTTTCAATATGCGTTGGGCGCTAGTGCTTCGCGTCCGTTACAATTGTCCATTAATGGTGAGTTGCAAACGGGCTTGGTAGATTTCTCCAGCACCGGAGGTTGGGATCAATGGCAATCGGTGGTAGAAACCCTTGCGCTGGATGCAGGTAATAATGTTATCCGTTTGGAAGCGGCAGGCAAAAGCGGCCCTAATATCGACTTTATGCAAGTAACCAGCGTGGC